>JAEOTN010000357.1 GCA_016839865.1 Promethearchaeota archaeon
CAAAAGGTGGTTCATTCAAATCAGTAGCGACTCTTCACCGGTATTTACGGGAGCATAAACTCATCAAAAAATAAATGTGATCAGTATGGCAGGCCCACGATATCGTGTATCTATGCGTAGACGTAGAGAAGGAAAAACCAATTATCATGCTCGATTGAAGCTAGTATTATCAGGAAAATCACGTTTGGTAGTGCGAGCGAGTATCCATTCATTAGTGGTACAAGTAGTGGATGCAAGCTTAAAAGGTGATAAAATTCTGGTTAGTGCACATTCAAGTCAATTGTCCAAATATGGATGGAACTATAATCCAGGCAATGTTCCATCTGCTTATTTAGTTGGATACTTATGTGGAATTCGAGCAAAAGCAAAGAAGATTAAAGAATGTATTTTGGATGTGGGAATCTTAGTGCATAAGCATCGGATATATGCAGCATTCAAAGGATTTCTGGATGCAGGCATCGAAGTACCTCATGGAGATAAAATCTTTGAAAAAATGCATCTTGATTCACGGGTAAATGGTAAACACATTGAGGAATATGCAAAATTAATCCAAAAGAAAAATAAAAAGAAATACGAGAAAGAATTCTCAGCGTATATAAAAAATGGAATTGATCCAACAAAGATCACAGAGAATTTCGATAAAATTAAAAATTCAATAACTAAGAAAGTATAAAAAAGGTAGTTAGATGTCTAATAATCAAAATAAATCCGGACCACGAAGACGGGGAGACCGAAAAATTCGACGCAGGCCTCAGCCTCCCGAGTGGATACCTCGCACTTCTTTAGGAGACGCAGTGAAAAATGGCTTAATCACTTCCATTGAAGAAATCTTTCAGAATAACTACAAAGTACGAGAAAAAGAAATCTTTGACCTGCTTATTCCCAATATGAAGGAAGAAGTTGTCGATATTAATATGGTACAAAAACAAACGGATGCAGGACAACAGTCGAAATTTAAAGCAACCGTGTGTGTAGGCAATAATGAGGGTTATATAGGTATCGGTTCAGTAAAACATAAAGAAGTTGGTCCTGCAATACGAAAAAGTATCAACAAAGCCAAATTAGGTATCATTCCAGTAAAACGCGGATGTGGAAGTTGGGAGTGCAACTGCGGGGATGATCACAGTGTTGCATATACTACCGAAGGGAAAACTGGTAGTGTGAAAGTGAGATTGAAGCCAGCACCAAAAGGAACGGGATTAGTCTCATCTGACGCAGCAAAAATTCCGTTGCGGTTGGCTGGAATCAAGGATTGCTATGTATATATCAAAGGTAATTCTAAAAATGCAGAAAATACTGCAAAAGCAGTAATTGACGCATTGAAAAATGCGTATAAGGTCATGGCTCCAATGGAATGGGGTCGTTAAAAAAATTTTAATCAGATAGTCAGGTGGAAAAAATGGCAAAGGGGAAAGATAGTACGAAAACAGAAAGTAAACTGATGCTTGTTATTCGGATTCGAGGAGCACCTCACATGAATTACAAGATAGAAGATACCCTAAAAATGCTCCGTTTGAACAAAGTTAACCATGCATCGTTAGTGTTTGCAGATAAGAGTATAATGGGAATGCTGCGAAAAGCAAAAGATTACATAGCATATGGTGAGGTAGACAAGGCTATTGTACTAAAACTCCTCCAAAACAGAGCGTTAATTAAAGGTAATCTCCCCCTCACAGACAAGCATGTTAAGAAATATTCGAAATTCACGACGGTGAAAGCATTTGCAGACGGTTTAATGAAGGGTGAAGTTAAATTAAATGAAGTTAACGAACTGAAACCTGTATTTCGCTTACATCCTCCAATTGGTGGGCACCGAGGTACAATTAAAAAACATTACCATGCAGGAGGAACGCTTGGACATGTGGGTGAATTTATCAATGTTCTTGCGCGCAAGATGATTTAGGAGAGGATAAACCATGACAATGAATTTCAAAAAACGAGTAAATAAATTACGTGGAAAACGAACACACGGATACGGAAGACAACAAGGGCGTAGAAAGACCGGCCGTAAACATGGACATGGGCTAACATCTGATTGGAAAAAAGGTATGAAATCCTATATGGTTAAACAAAAGAGCTTAGGATATCCCACTCAAAAATATGGTAAAAAAGTAAAACGTAGCCCCTGGCAATTTGGAAAAGTAGGATTCCAACGCCCTCAAACTATTCGTAGAATCTACAAGAAAAACGTAATCAATATTGGTTCACTAGATGCTCAATTAGATTCTTGGGTAGAGCAAAAACTTGCCCAAAAATCAGGCGACAATTACACAGTAGATCTTGATAAATTAAATATCCAGAAAATTCTTGCCAAAGGCTCAATTTCTAAAAAGGTTCAGGTTCGCGTACGTTCCGTAAGCGAATATGCTAAGGAAGAAATTGAAAAAGTTGGAGGAAAAGTTTTCCTCATCGAATCATAATTCGATTTTATTTCTTACTTTTTGTTTGTATTAATTTAGTAAATCCAGCAGCTTGAATTAAACTTCCTTCTATTTCCGCTTCATTTGCCACTCGAGAGGTATCTATAAGGACTTTTTGATGTTTGAAGTAAACAGATGAATATAAAGCACCATATGCCTTTCCTCCTCCTAAGAATACTAGGGTACGATATATATAATTTCCTGATACACCATCAGGTGCAAGCAAGAAATTACTATTTTGTACCGCAGATTCGATTAAGATCTGGTCATTAGATACATTGTATTTTGTAGGAGATTCCTTTTCGAAATAAGACTTCAGTAATTCAGCAGTTTTCAGGGTCGCATCTACATTTTTATTTCGACCAATATCACCGAGTCGTCCTCCACTCATGATCGAAAGTTTTGGTTCGATTTTTAATTCAGTCAGTAACAAAGCTGCATTTGTGGCGATATATTTCTTTTTCTCGAAATTTGTTGCTTCATCAATACCAACTGGAGAAAACATGAATTGAAGATTATCTGCAGTTTCCAACAATGCAATTCGAGAAATTCGTAGAACATCATACATATCTGTACGCAATGAAGTTAGTATAATCTTTAAAAAACGGATAAAACGTGCCGCTGATATTGCTCCACGCACTCCAGAGAATTGCCGGATCCATTTCGTTAGTTTTGTATCCTTTATGAAATCCTCAATGGGTTTTGATGTCGTTAATTGTACAATAACATCGAAAAAGACTATACTTAAGAGAATTCGTTCAGGATGCACGCATTGAATCTTAAAAACTCCTCCCGTTTTCAGCATTTCTTCCGTTTTTTGATGGAGAATCCTAATCACTTGGTATATATGCTCTAAAAACTCGTTAGTTTTCACAACTTTATCTCCATTTAGAGCTTCAGCCGGTTTAAGGGTATTATCAATAGTAAAGTCGATTTCTCCTTGTTGAAGGGTGATATTACCAACTTCCCGTTCTATTTTTAGATCATAGGCTTTTTGTGAGGGATCTTTTTTATTTTCGGGATAAGATTCGAATCCACCAACCAGAATGATTAAATTCTTGTGTTTTTTTACAAATTGTTCACATATATTTTGCATTTTCTGGTTTTGATCACGTTCCTCACCTAATCCCATCAGAATATTGTATTGTTTCCCTTTAATGGTACGTTCTACTGCGTCGATTATGCTTGATTTCAATTTATTTCCTCCAAATTCATAGTATTATTAGGCTAAAATGACAATAAAGATGATATATTGAAGTATATTGTACACGGCGTGCGCTGTAATTGCACTAATTAGATTTTTTCTCCAGCTATAGAGAAATCCAAGTATCAAAGATAAAATGAGATAAGGAAAGAAGCTAAAAAAGAGTAATGGTGCAATGAGTCCCGCTGGAGCTGTAAATAAATATTGATAAATATGAAAAATTGTGAAATAAATAGCAGTGAGTATTAATCCCATCGTTTTTCCCAATTTGGGATTTTTAAATGAATTCTGGAATCCTTTCTGAGTAAATCCTCGAAATAAAACTTCTTCAGAGGGAGCTACAGATAAGATCATTAAAACACTATAAACAATGATAAAGGGAATGCTATCAGAAAATAATGAAGAGATATCCACTTGAGCTGCAAAGGACGAATTTACAGGGATTCCAAATATTAACTCAGTTAAATTACCAAAGATCCATTCCGTAGCATAAACCAGACCTGTCATAACTAAAGCAAATCCTATACCAATTCCGATTTCAATTAGCCAATGCTTTCCTTTTAGTCCAAAAGGGATTCCAAGGGATTTCCAACGGTCTTTTTTCGGTGCTTGATACGGATGGAATATTGCTGTAAATAAATATGGAATTAATAAGAATACTAATTGAGTTGATAATTCGATGATAATAATAGGAAAAGCATGTTCTTGCATGAAAACATCAATATTATCGATATCGATCGAATCAATATCTACAAATATCAGAACATATATGAGCAATAGTAATAGAGATGCAATAAGTTTTCCAATCATGGCTAAAATTGGGATACCAAATGCTGCTCCCCATTTCCATTTTCGACGAGTTCGTTGATATGGCCTATACGAGACTGGTATTGGAGTTGAAGGGATTTGTGGAGCTGTCATCGGAATGGGTTGAGACGAGTACATATTCTCAATTTCCTCAGAAGTCAATGGAATCCCTAACCATTCTTGGATCCGATCTTTGGGAATAAATTTGATTAACTTCATGCCACAATGTAAACAATATCGATAATCCGGACTCCAGTTAATTTCTTGTCCACATCCAGGACAAAATTTTAATAACTGATCTTTCGGTTTAGTCGACGAATCGTTCATGCAAGCATCTCCTTGGATTTATTATAATCCTTTCTTCATAAGGTTAATTGTGTCAACTTAGATACACTTTTTTATTGGTAATTCAGCGAATTGACTCATATTTTTAAAAACATATGCTTTGAGTGATCGTGATAGGTTGCCATATACTACCCAAATCCAATCTGAATACATTACACTAATTTTTCGGATTGTTCTACGGTCATAACCAGAAAGATAGGCGTCATCTGGGTGAGAATGAAAGATTCCAAGTAATGTCAACCCTGATGCTGCTCCTTGTTTTATTGCTGAATACAAATCCAGCTCGTCAATTCTGAATTCCACTGACGAATGAGCAAAATTCTCCATTTCAATGATTTGAACCATTTCATAAACGATCTCACGATTATTTTTAATTTTACCAAAGATAACTGCGCAACACTCATGAGGGTACCAGGATTTAGCGAGTGTGATCAATTGCTGGTGAAGTTCTGGAGATAAAATGAGGAGAGAAGGGAGCATGTTATCACAAGAGTATTTATTATGGTTAATTGTCGTAATTTTATTAGGAATTTCCACTATATATATACCGAAAGGTACGAAATCTCGAGGGAGTACTACACTTGACACGGATGGATTTATTGATACGTTCAACGATACAAAAATTTGCGGCTTCACATTCACAAGTTAATCTTGATAATATCGCCGCATTACTCGAGATGAAACCAGAAATATTGATTTTCAAATTAGAAAGAATGATTTATACTGGATTTATTCAAGGCAAGATCGACAAAAAAGCACGTATTTTCATTCCCAGTCAGGATTCTAGTCAAACTCCTTCTCAAGTCTTACCAGAACCTACCACACAGTATAGTGGTGGACAAACAGAATTTATTAAAGCAAAAACCAGTGAGACTTCCCAAGAAGATTTTGTCAAATTAGATGTCAATTTGGGATATTTGGGCAGTCATATTCGATTAATGTTAAAAATTACAAATAAGAGCGATTTCCCCATTAATGAGGTTGAGATCAAACTTGCATTTTCGAAGAAGTTAGATGTATTTCGCACCACTCCTAAATTTGAGTTTATCAAACATGAATCCGGGATAGTAGCAAGATTTCCATCTATTGTGGAAAAACAACATTATGAAGCAAAGATATATTTGAATCCTGAAAGCCTGGGGAAAGGAAAGATCAACGGGCAAGTTAAGTATGTAAATTATAAAGATTATGTACGATTGATTCAAATCAACGAGTTAGAGTACAACTTAACTGTCCCAAAAATTCATCCTAAGGAAATTCCCAATGAATTAATTGAGCAATACAACACTGCTAGTAACATGAAGAAAGATATTCGTTCCTACGGTTTACCTGAAAAATTAAACCCTGTAACTGCATTCAACCATATTATCCAAATAATTCGTTCAAAAGAATTCAAATTATTGACAAAAATATCCGAAGACACCAGGAAAATCGCATGGTTTTTTGGAGTAACTGAGGATCAACAATTTGAAATCCTTGTTGTTGGTCAGGTTATAAATAACAAAATCGAGTTTTATGCGTCCAGTACAAATGAACAGATTTTATCCGCATTACTTACATCATTCTCAATCGATCTCAAACGAAGAATCCTAATTTCTGGAGTTGTACGAAGTGAAAAAGAGATATATGACCTATTTTGTACTGAATGTGGGGGACCTTTACCCTATTTTCCGAAACTAGGAGAAATAATAAAGTGTAAATATTGTTCTGCTGATAACCTCATTCGTTAATGAGTGAAGTAGCAGTATAGCTCATTATTCACATATTTTTGAATTTTTACAAACCCATATCGCTCAAATTGTAATATTGTTCCCGGTGGAAGGGTTTGTACGGTATTTTCAGCACGACCATGTGTAGTAGTACCATCTGGTCTAAGAACATGCACTTTTATATTCCCGGTGTATGGAACCCATTGGATCTTGCGGATATTTTGATCAACATCTTCAGTTAAGAACGTGGCTGTGTATTTCTTAGGGTGTGTGGATTCAATCTGAATAGAAAATAAATCTTTTAATCGAAATTGAGTTCCCGATGTAAATTTGGGATAACGAACTTTATTCCCCTTTCGAGACATCTGAATTTTTGTATCTGCACGAGATATAAACACAGAAGCTTGATGATTCTCCCCCTTTAATTCAATTTTCCTAGTTCCAAGGGATTCATGATTTGGATGAAGTAGCGGTGTGGAAACAAAATTATTCTTTGGAAGTCCTTCAATATCAATTTTAACCGGATTTTCTACGAACCAGTATCTATTAGATTTCGCGTCAATAATTTTCGTATTTTTTTCATAGATCCATTTCTCTGAAAAGTTAATTCCGCTAAGAGACATTCCCAAATCAATAAGAGATTGTCTTAATGCATCTGGTTTTATTCCTCTGGCTTGAAGAGATTGAAGAGACCACGTGCGGGGATCATTCCACCCATCATATTCTCCTGATCGTATTTTTTGTCGCGCCGCCGTCTTACTAAGTCGAAAATCTTTACTGAACTTTAATCTTCCATGTAATAATATCTCTGAATGCTCCCATCCCATTAAATCCCATATGAATTGCTCCATAAAACCCTCTTTTTGTAGGTCCGCCCCTCGGATGATGTGAGTAATTCCTAGATCGTGGTCATCAATTCCCCAAGAGAAATCAAGTATAGGCCATACGCGATATTTTGTACCGATGCGTGGATGCTCCGCATCGGAGATTCGCATTATGACGTGATCTCTTAACGCTGGATCTTTTTGATCCATCCCCGTATTTAATCTAACAACAGCTTCTTGTTCCAAATAGCTACCATCTAGCATTTGATTCCAACGTTCAAGATGAGTATCGATTGATAGTGCTTTACACGGGCAAGCTTTCCCTACTTTTTTGTGGTTTTCCCGGAAAGTCGCTGCATCACAATCACACACATATGCCTCGCCTTTTTGGATAAGTTCATGTGCATAATTCTGGTAAATGTCTAACCGATCACTCTTATAGACTATATTTTGTTTTTCATAATTTATTCCAAGCCAATCTAGCCCTTCTCGAATCAAATCATATGCTTCAGGGATAATATATTTTGCATTCGGATTAGTTTCGATTGCGTTTTTTGTTGCACCTATCGTATCATCATAGACTAAGAGGAGTTTTCCATTATATCGCTTTACATATTCATCATTGAGAACGAACATGCGTGCATTACCGATGTGAACTGCACCACTGGGGTACGGTGCCATACGCATTACCACTTGTTTCCCTTTTTTTACATTGGGAAGTTCCGGTAAGATTTTTTTCTCAGCTATATGCTTTTTTTGTACTAATGCCGATGGATCTAATTCAGTAAGTTTTTGTTTTTGAGTATCCTTGTCCCAAGAGTTAACTTCGTTCAAAATTGAGTCTAATTTTTGTTTAATCGCAGAGAAATTCTTCCGATACTCAGGAAATTCGCTCATAATTCTTCCTATAATTACTTTATCTCGAGCTTCTCCATACTTTATTGCATTCTTAAGAGCTTCAGTTAATATCCGTTTTTCCACAGCATCCATACCCCCTAAAATTATCCAGATAAAAAAAAATTTATTCTATTTCATCTAATTTTACACTGGCAAAGATTTACATGAATATTCTTCACAAATTATCTGAGATAAGTACGAGTAAAACCATTCAACCCAGTTTTCAATTAGCACACGTTCTCTTGAGTTTAATCATATTTGATCAGGAGAAGGAAGGAATTGGGAGATATCGATTGGAGACGGAGCTCAGTTTATCTGAAGGTAAAGTGAGGTCTCTTTTGAAATACCTGAAAAAATTAGATTTAGTTCATGTCGATAACAAAATTCATGTCCTTACTCCTAAAGGCAAAAAATCTCTGAATGAGGTATATGAAATTTTTACTCATCCAAAAGAACCAAATTTTGATTATTCAAATATTGTGATCGGGGATTTTGTAAGATACTGTATTGTGTATAATTCTGTAGAAAAATTACGAACGGGCATGGAACAAAGAGATGAAGCTATAAAAATTGGGGGTTCAGGTGCTACGTGCTTGATTTTAAAAAATAAACAATTACAGTTCCCCACTACTCCAATGAACCACGGTGCAGAGGTTTCAACAGACATTTCACCTGATATGTTAGGATTTCCTTTCACGGAATCGGATGTATTGGTATTAGGAACGGGAAAGAATCAATATCTATCTAACATCGCAACCATTGTTGCTGCATTAAGCCTGGTTATTGACCTTTAAGCTCCATAAATTATTTAAATTTTTATTAATTATCTAAACTTGTATCTCAACAATGTGAAGATATCATGGTTGCGCCTGTCATTAGTAAAAACTCTATTATTTCTCCAAGATTGGTCAGTTTGACTACTGCAACCACTACTACCACTATCCTTTAAATAACTCTCATATTGTGCCAGACAGGCGTGGGACCGAAAAGGAGAGTTGATTTGACTTATGTATTTTGTCTTTCTGATTTTAAAAAATGATTTTCTATTAATTTTCGACCTTTGTCCAGTCTAAAATAGGTCTCCTCGATTTAATAACCATTTCAGTTAATTACATAAATTTAAATAGGTATTTTGAATATTCTCCCATAAGTACAATTG
This sequence comes from Promethearchaeota archaeon, assembly GCA_016839865.1. The sequence continues at coordinate 9,366 of JAEOTN010000357.1, forward strand.
AGATCATCTTTGAAATGATCTAAGTTTATGAATAACGAAATTTTGTGATGATACAATAATGAAAGTTTTACTTATCCATTCTGATGGAGCCTTGATGGAGAAAAAGGCAAAAGCAACATCCAGCCCCCAGGATTTCAAGGGAAATAAGTTAGATATAGAAGGGTTGGTGCTATTTGCATTTGTATCTGTAGAAGATCAAGACACATTTGATACATCTATCATTGCCAAACAGGGAGCAAATGAAATAGAAGAAGCAATTGAATTAATCGAGGGATTTCCGAAGAAAATTAAGGAGCAAAATGAAGAAATTCAGAAATTTAATAACAAGCTCGAAAAGCGAAGAAAATTATCTAATGAAAATCCAAAAGTTCCCGCTCCTACAGAAAATCCAAAAGAACTGAAACAACTAATTCTTGATCCATCTAAATATAGGGTAGACTCGATTTTAGTGTATCCATGGGCTCATCTCAGTCATTTTCTTAGCCAAGATAAGGAATCTAAAGACGTTTGTCCAAAAATCGCATCGATTCTCAAAGACCGAGGATATCAAGCAGATTTCTCCCCGTTTGGGTGGTATAAATCGTTTTCATTAAACTGCTTAGGGCACGAAGTCGCAGAAATGTACCGAGATGTAAAGTTATCCATTCTTGCAGATGAGGTTCGAGCAAGTTCTGTATTCAAGATTCTCACAGAAGATGGAAAAGAATTACATTTGTTTGATCCTGAAAAAGAAGCAGGTAAGAAGCTCAAACAAATTATTCCAGATCGGTATAAAGGAGATGAATGGAAATCATTTCAAGAACTCATTGCTGATGAGGTAGTGGGATCTAGAGGAGCACCTAAACAAGAGCCTCCTCATATCAAAATGATGCGAAATATGGAATTAGCAGACTTTGATGATGCAAGTGATGGGGGAAATCTTCGGTGGTATACCAAAGGGGTTCTAATGAAGAATCTAATTAAAGATTACTTAGAGGATGTCATCGTAGAAAACGGAGCAATATATGCTGACACACCAGTCATGTATACAGTAAAGAATAAGAAACTAACAGCACAAACAGCTAGGTTCCCAGCTAAAACTTATTGGGTGCACTCCGGAAGCAATCGATTTCTACTCAGGTTTGCCAACGATTTTCTCCTGTTCAATATGTTTTCACAAATGAACATAAAGGAAGAAAGTCTGCCATTAGGAGTATACGAGTGGGAAACATACTCCTTCCGTCGCGAACAAAAAGGAGAATTATCAGGTTTACGTCGATTACGAACGTTTTTAATGCCAGATTTACATACAATGTGCAAAGATTTACCCCAATCTGTGAAAGAATTCAAAAAAGAATTTAAAATGGTCCATCGAATCTTGAATGACCTTGGTACGAATGCTCATATTGTATTCCGTACAACGGAAGAATTCTGGGCTAAAAATAAAAAATGGATTACAAAAAACATTGTGGATTGGGGACAACCAGCGATCTTCGAATTGTGGCCAGAACGGTATTATTACTTCATTCTGAAGTTTGAATGGCCCGTCATCGATTCACAAGGTAAATCTGCTACACTTTCAACAGTTCAAATTGACGTAGAAAGCAGCCAAGATTACATTGAGCAATATGGAGAGAAACGACAGAAGTACAATATTACATACAAATCCAAAGATGGAAGTACGGAACATCCCATAATTCTGCACACATCTCCTTCTGGTGCAATGTGTCGAGTTATATGGGCATTACTCGAATCTAATGAAAAATATAAAGACGAAATTGTTACAGGATTTAAGACATGGTTATCACCAGTACAGGCACGTGTGATTCCAATAACGGATAAAGAGAAGAAATATGCTGATTCTCTTATGAAGAAATTGAATAATGCTGGGATTCGAGCAGATTTTGATGACAGAGATGAAAAAATCGGAAAAAAAATCCGTTCGGCTGAAGTGGAATGGATCCCCTACACAATTATAGTGGGCGGGAATGAACGTGAAAATAACACCGTATCAGTTCGTCGTCGCTTAATTGGAGAAAAACTTGTAGAGGGTAAAACAAGTGAACAAATACAAGATATTAGTTTTGTTGACTTGAAAAAAATGATCAATAAGGAAATAAAAGGATTTCCACATAAAGCTCTTCCAATTCCATTCAGATATTATAGTAAACGGATTAGTTTCCGATAAGCTATAGCTTTTTTATTTATCTTTTTCTTTATTTTGTGGTATGAAAGTAGTATTTCATGAAGATTTCTATAAGGTATATGCTTTCGATCCAGCAGCAGGAGCTGGAAGACTTGAAGGTACGGTAGATCTTATCCAAAATGATCTATTTTATGAAAAAGTTAAAGCAATTCCAGCGAAAAAGGCAGATATTTTACGTGCACATACGGATAGACATTTTCTCAGAGTAAAAGATGATCCGTTAGTGTTCAATATGGCGATGCTTGCTGCTGGAGGTGCAATTCAAACTGCTGAGATTGCATATACTGAAAAAACTGCTTCATTTGGATTAATACGTCC
>JAEOTN010000358.1 GCA_016839865.1 Promethearchaeota archaeon
AACGTTTTCATTGAAGCAGAATCCTTTATCTGTTTACGATATTCAGTGTCTAGTAAATTATAAAGTTTGGAGGCATTTGGTAGAAGTTCGGTGTTGATTACTTGTTTTTGAGTAAGTGTTTCAGGTGTAGAATGAATGGGAATAAATGCATGTTCAGTATTAACAAAAGTAAAAGGAACAAGGTATTGGGATTTTAGAAAAGCGTGAATGTATTCCGATTCAATTTTCATTTCATTATACGGCGGATTAGCCCATTGAGGTTTAGCTTGCAAACTAGTGTTAGGGTGAATGGTAACAATTTCTGAAAACGGAGGTTTTTCCATTATCACGACCCACCTCCTTGGAACTATGCGTAATCCACCTCTAACTAACTTGTAGTATGGAGATTGTCCAGGATTTATTCCTTGAAGTGATTCAGAAGTCATCGAAATGGGATTATATCGACCAATAAGAGGATATTGATTGTTTTTAGTATACTTGATATAAATCGGAATCAGGAAGTCTTCTTTAGTTTTGGTTATGGAGGCTTTATGATCGATTGTATGATACATACATAAAAGTTTCAAACGCTTCTTCATCAACTCAAGATCGTTTATATCTTTAATAGGTGCATTTGAGTTTTTTGCATAAAGACATACACTGTGAATTTTGAATATATCTTCATTAAATCGCCACACTTCAATATCTTGAAAATCTGGGAAGTATCTAAAATATCCATGCTGTCTACCATTCAACACAGATGCAGGTAAAATGAAAAATATTTCACCACCTTTCTTCAAATATAAGTCTCTGCAACGATTGAAGAAGATTGTACAAATTTCGGTGTTTTTAGATTCAATAGGTAACAAAATACGTAGTTTCTTTGCCAGAGATTTCAATTCTTCCTTATACTCTCTCAGATAAATTCCAGAAATGTTTATCCAGGGGGGATTTCCAAGAATAAAATCTATTTTTTGGTGTAAATTGTTTATATGTTGCGAAATTTCATCAGGATCACCAGTAGATAGAGCATCGGTATTAAAGACTTCCACTTTAAGTAGCAATTTAGGATCAATTTTTGGTAGTAATAGCAAAAGGTTGACTGTAGTCGCAAGCACGGATAACGGATTAATATCAATACCGATGATATTGACTCCAGATTGTATTTTATTCCTTTTTTGGAGGTATAAGATCAATTCTATTAGAAATGAACCCGTACCACAAGAAGGATCTAAAAAACTGTTTTGATTTGAAACCTTTTTTTCCAGCATCTCTCGTATTAATGATGTTGGTGTATATACTTCTCCGAGCGGATATCGAGTTTCTATTGCAATTAACTGTTGATAAATTTCAGCAATTAGATCCATTGACTGAAAATGGAGATTAGGAATCATATATTGAAAGATTGTCGTTAATTTCCTATTTTCCAGACCTTTTAGAAAAGTGAAGTTTGAAAGAAATGTAAATAGTGGATGATGTTCGATTGCTTTCTTATTTTGTGAATTTAGAAGAAATCTAAGTAAAAACGAGAGATACTTGTGAGAACGAAATAATTCTGTATCCAAATCACGGTGATCATACAAACTATGATAAATATTGCGCCATTCTTCCATCTCCGACTCAATAATTTTGATCAAATGAAGGGCTAAAAAATAAAAAAAACTATATTTTCCAAAAATGCTTGAGATTAGATGAGAATTTAATTCCGTTTCTATTAGTTCTATATAATTTACTATTGAATTCAAAAATTTGGGGCTGACAATTGAATTGTTCTCAACATCAAAAGTAAATTGATCTTCAATTGTATTTACTTCAATTCTGATAGCATCTGGTAAAAAAAGGATATTAATACCTACATCTTGTTTAATCTGATTTTTTAGATCGTATAAATCATCTTCCACAAATCTCCAAATCCACTTTATAACAACCTTATTACTAACATTTTGTGTGAAAATCAGTATATAATCATTATCCGGGATTCGATGGAAACCTACATCCAATAAAGCATGGATAATTTCATCATTTCCATCTGATAATCCCATCATATGCTCTATCGGTCACTTTGACCAATAAAGGTTATCATGTGGATGTTGAAGTTGATAATTCTTCTTGATTTTGTTCGTTTCCTCCTTTCTTAACTAAAAACCATTTCATTTTTCTGCCAAATAATGCTTTAGTAATTCCCACCACGATATAAAAAGGGATTAAAAGGCCTATAGTAAACATACTGAAGATTATCTTGGGAATTGAACGAGAATTTTTTGACAAAATCGATAATATTATCCAAACAAGGATCAGACTGGAGGCAATGATTATATTTAGAATAGAAGGAGATAAGATAAAGTCCCAATTAACAGTAATACCGCTTGGATTTATTGTAATAAATGCAAGTAGTCCAAAGATCATGGAGAAGACAATAAAAATACTCAACCAGTAACTTATCCAGAAAATAAAGATACTTAACCTATCTCGAGATGAGATTCCATTTCTTTGTTTTCTTTTGAAAATTGTGCGAAAATGATCCTTAAATGCAGAAATATTCCCATGAGCCCATCTCATTTGCTGTCTACATAAATCTTTGAAAGTGTATGGTGCCTCTCCTTCACATTTTAGATCAGGCAAAAATAGGATTTTCTTATCGTTAGCCATTAATCTTAATGAGTATTCAATATCTTCAGTTAATGCATCTTCTGACCAAGGTCCTATCTGATTTAAGACATTTTTCCTAATTGCTTCCGCTGATCCACATAGGAAACAATTACCACCTATGTTTTGGGCGAATGGAAGCAATACATAATGAGTATAATATGAAATCGTGCCACTCCAAAGTGAGCTAAGACTGCGTTCGAAGTTTTGAATACTCCATCGAGCCTGAACAGCTGAAATTTCGGAATTTTGAAAGAAAGGATTCACTATTCTTTTTGCAAAATCGTTCGTCGGGAGGAAGTCAGAATCAAATATGATGATAATTTCACCTGTGGAGTATTGAAGCATGTGATTGAGATTCCCTGGTTTGTATCCGATATTCTTTCCTCGTCGAGTTACAAGAATTCGATTTGGGTATTTTGACGCAAATTGATCTATTTGACGTGAGATGTCCTTGTCGGAACTATCATCCCC
>JAEOTN010000359.1 GCA_016839865.1 Promethearchaeota archaeon
ACTCCTCTTCCAGTTTGATCTTAAATACTATCAAGTATTTAGCGAAATTACCTGATGAAATTGATCTAATCTCACGAAGTGTCATTGATTCAATTATGGCATTTAAAACAAACATTTTGAATACTGACAAGCTGAGTTTGAATCTAGAAGAAATGTTAATTGCTCTTAGTATCAGTGCGACTACCAACCCATCAGCTCAGGTTGCAATGGAACATTTAAAAGACATTCGTGGAGCGGAAGTTCATATGACACATATCCCCTCTTTGGGTGACGAGGTAGGGTGGAGAAAATTAGGAGTTAATTTAACTACCGACCCAAATTTCGCAGGTACTCAACTTTTCATTAATTAAATCGATAAGAGAGTATTCAAAAAAATTGAAAATAAAAAATGGTTGAAAAAAGAGAGAGGATATTAAACTCTATTCTTTCTCTATAACGGAGAGAATAGCGTCACGAACCTCTTCTACAGCAGTGCGGTCTTCTATGGTGCTGATATCTCCGATATCTTTACCCTCCGCAATGGATTTAATGATTCGTCGCATAACTTTCCCAGATCGAGTTTTTGGTAATCTTGATACACACAAGATGTCTTTAGGAGTCGCTATCTTACCAATTCCATTTCGAATTGTTTCTCGCAACTCATTCTTTAATTCATCATTCCATTCAATATCTTGCTTAGTAACAACGAGGACCAGAGGAACTTGCCCTTTCACTTCATGGGCAATACCGATCACCATATTCTCCGCTACGGCTTGATGACTATTCAATAGTTCTTCAATTTCTCGAGTCCCTAATCTGTGTGCAGCTACTTTAATAACTTCATCTGCTCTACCAAGTACATAATAGTAGCCGTTTTTATCCTTGATTGCATAATCTCCTGTTGCATAGTAATTACCCGGTAAGACTTTCCAATATGAATCTATAAAACGCTGATCGTCTCCATAAACTGTAAGCATGAAACCTGGAGGCGTAGGGGGTTTCGCAACAAGGTAACCTTTTACATCATGTTTAACCTCCTTACCTTTTTCATCCACCACAAGTAGATCCCAAGACCATGCCGGGAAGGTTGGACTTCCTGGAACAATTGGAATATTATCTACACCAATAGGATTACATAATACAGGCCACCCTGTTTCGGTTTGCCAATAATTATCAATTATTTGAGTTTCTCCTAGAACGCGTTTTGCAAATTCATACGTTGCAGGATCGAGAGGTTCTCCTGCAAGAAAAAGGTATCTCAAATGAGATAAATCATGTTTTGTAATCCACTCTTCAGGATATTTTCGCAACATACGAAATGCAGTAGGGCTGCTGAACACAACGTCGGTTTTGAGTTTCGCCATAGTTTCGAACCATATTCCTGGATTCTCTTCACCACCTTTTCCATGAAGTGGCGTCCCATCATAGACAATTGAAGTTAATCCAGCTATTAAAGGAGCATAGATTGTGTAGCTATGACCCACAACCCATCCTATATCGCTTGTGGCAAGGTAAATCGAATCTTTATTACAACCATAAAGTGAAAAGATGCTATAATAAAGAGCTACCATATATCCGGCAGTATCTCTCACGGCTCCTTTTGGTGTTCCAGTTGTTCCACTTGTATAGAGAATATAAGAAACATCTTCACTTGCCATTTGGACACATTCTACTTCTTTAAGGTCGCATTTTTCCAATTGTTTTTCCCAATCAAGATCTCGTCCATCAACAGGGGTATAGGGTTTGATACCAAAATTTACGACTAATACTTTTGGAACTTTAAACTCAGCAGTATTTATTGCGTCATCTACAATTCCTTTAAGGTCGGTTATTTTACCAGCTCGTTCACTAGCATCTCCACAAATTATTAACTTTGGTTTTGCATCATCAATTCTAACTGCAATGGCATCTTTTGAAAATCCAGCAAAAATTATTGAGTGAATCACTCCTATTCTCACACATGCTAGTGCAGCAGCACATGCTTCGATTGACATTGGTAAATAGAAGATCACACGATCTCCTTTCTTTAATCCCATTCTTGTGAATAGTCCGGCGATTTCCTGTACGTACACAAGCAATTCAGAATAGGTCATGCTTTTTGTGACGCCGTTTACGGGATTTTCGTATATATACGCAGCCCGATCTTTGTGACTATCAATTTTAGCCCATCTATCTACTGCGTTATAACACAGATTTGTTTTTCCACCTACGAACCATCGGTAAAATGGCGGATTTGATTTATCTAAAATTTTTTCTGGTTTCTTAAACCAAAATAATTCCTCAGCAATTTTACCCCAGAACTTATCTGGGTTTTTAATCGACATTTTGTGTAATTTTTTGTAGTTCGACATTCCTATCAGTTCTCATTTTTGTTTGAATATAGATCTAACTGCGCTTCGAGATATAAAAAAGTAATTTCACATCTGATTGAAAAGCACTAAAAAATCGAGTTATCTCCCATATTGATTACGAATAGATTTTTAAAGAAAATGGTTGTAACATGAAAGCATGAAGAAATGGGGAAAATACATCCTTCTTATCCTTACACTTGGTATATTGTTTGTTTCGATTTATTTTCCAATTATGTGGTATGTCGTGTATCCTCGTCAAGGGGTCTACTTAGATAAACCCATTAATGAATTAGAAACCAGTGAATCAGAAGGAAGATATTTTCCCTTACCTAATCGACCAACCGAACTTTATTCTATAAATCAAGGGGATTGTGCAGGTGAATCATTAGTTACATTGTTGACTCTTCAAGGATTGCTTGCTCGAGGGGAAAATGGGACTAAAATTTATATTTCAGATGGTGGGTATTACAAAAGTTGGGAATCGGTCATTGAAGCGGAAGGAATTCCAGTTTACGACGGTGGTATTGATCCATGGGCTCTAATTGCTCTATTTGCAGATCAAGTAGATGGGTATATTGTATATCGAAATGATACTGCTGGAGAACCACCTAGTGGCAGTGTTACTTCTGCAGAAACTTTGAAATACCAGCATCAAGATGAATCTTACTTAGTTGCAGTATCCCTTGCTAGTATATTCAACGCTGTCGCAGTTGCGGAACAAGATGTCTCAAATGTACAAGCAGCAGGTATCACGAATGAAA
>JAEOTN010000360.1 GCA_016839865.1 Promethearchaeota archaeon
ATAAAGTTAAACCAATTTTTACCAAGGAAAAAGGGGGGCAACCCAATTTGCATACAAGGGTAAGACGTATAGATTAAATAAAATGTGAGTTAAGAACCCGAGCAACAACCCCAGCAGAGATCCAACAATCACATCACTGAGGTAATGTACTCCTAAATAAATTCGAGAAGTGAAAATTAAGGGAAATATGATGATAAATGGAATTATAGCCCAAAAACTCAAGTGAATACAAAAAAATACACATTCCATAACCCAGTAATACATGTGCCCTGAAGGAAATGATTGTTGAGCCTTGGAAATATAGGGTTCACGGTTCACAAAAGGTTGTAGTGCAAATTCTTCTAACTTTTCATCTTGGTAGGGGCGTTTTCGCTTTACAATGATCTTTAAAATAGAAATCGTTGATAATGAAATCCCAATCCCCATAAACATAAGAATCGAGAAATTCTCCACGTTTTGATTAAAAAATACTCCCAAAACAAAAAACACTGCACTCAAAATAACCCAAAACTTAATTGTGCCTAACAATGAAATGATTTTCAATGGTTGTAAAAGTTTAGAATTTAAATTGTAAAACCAAATCGCAGATTTATAATCAATGTCAATAATCCACTGTATCAATCTACTTTTTTGCGATTGCTGGTTTTTGTTCATTGAAGGACAATATCAAATGCGGTTTTTTAAGTTTAAGTTAGAATTGTATGGAAAAAACCTAGTATATTTTATTTTGAGAATTTTCTAACCTAGTTTCGATCTTCTTCCGGTACTTCTTCATTAGTTTCAATAGAATCTGGTGGTTTGACTCCAGGTTTTGTGAAATACACGATAAGAATTAAAGAGATAACTAAAATCATAAAAAACCCACCTGCTCCAAGAAATAAATAAGGAAAAAACTTGAAATATATTGTACCCAGGAAGAACAAAAATTCCCCAATTACCCAAATCGCGTAGCTAATAAATAGGATATAAAATCTAGCCATCCATGAGAATCCTTTTACAACAGAATGAGCTTTTTCTTTAAACGTCCTAGATTTGATCATAGAACGCATTTTTTTATAATCCTTGCGAAAGGAATTCAACCATATAATGAAAGCGGTTATTCCTGCTCCTAATAAACTCAGAAATGCTTCAGTGAATCGGAAAGGATCTGCATAATTAATCGCAAAATGGAGAATGAGTTTGATTGTAATTACGGCTAAATTCATAAAGAATAAGTATATAATTACAATGAGCATGCCACCAGCAAATTTGTACGCACTACTAAGTTTTCCTTCTTTAGCAGATACTCCAATCCTCATCCGCACGCGATGCATCATCAGAAAATGCCGTCGAAAAAGGGGAATTAATTTTAACCATTTCATCTTTTCATCCGGAATATCAATTGCAACTGCAAGAATACCAAATACAAAGTAAATTGGATACGATACGTATATTGGAATTTCAATAAATATAGCGATGATAAAGCCGATCCCAACAAAAAATGCATATGTAATTAATGAGATTACTATGGAGCGTAGTTTTTCATTGATTCTTATTGTCATTTTTTTTGACATTACGAACCTTTCATTTAGAAATCCTAAATATTTACCAAATTAGAGATTCAAAATTGAAAAGATCTGTTCCATATTTTGAATTCTGAATTTTGGTTCATCAATTCGTTTTTTTATAAGTCGATCGTCTCTTCTTAATAAAATTGGTATAATCTCTGCATTTTTACCGGCAGAAACATCAAAAGGGCTGTCTCCCACAATATATACTTGATCCTTTGAAAATTTATACTGCTTTGATAGTGATTCTAATGTTTGCAATATTCGTTTTGGATTAGGCTTGCACTCTTCTTGTGTATCTCCCAAAGCTAATATAACATCGAAAAATTGAGCCAAATCAAAAGTATCTAATTCAAAATCTGCAATTTCTTTAGAAGCATTGGTAATTAGGATGATGTAGACATTTTCAATTTCAGATAATCGTTTTAAAACTGGGATAACTTCTTTAAACAACACAAGTTTTCCCTGAGAATACCATTCTTTTCGTTTATTTAAATCAATTTCATCGAACTTTTTCCAAAATTCTATAGGATCGGGATAATTCCAGCTATTGAGTAGTCTTTTATAGTTTGCATCACGCCACAATTTATTCCGTTCTTCTTGTAATGGAGGGATTACGCCTTTTTCATTAAAAACATCTACAATAATGTTGTCAAAAAACTTGTGGCTATTTCGAATTTCCACTAACGTATTGTCTAAATCAAAGAAAATAATGGCATTAAGATGGTTCATAAGTCTTCTTCCTTAACTTGATTATCAGAACATCTGTTAAAAATATCCAATGAATCCGATTTCTTCCCCTTGTTCATCGAGAGCATATCCCATACCCATGATAGCTCCTTTTCCTTCAACCTTAGTAGGGGGGTATATTAACTTTAACCCGAATTGGAACACTCCTCCACATTTATCACATTTTACTTTAATTCGAGTATACTCAAAATAAGACCCATCATCTTGGACGTCGGATTTTGATTGATGTTTTTCTATGGGATGGAGTTTTTTTTCATCATTGTTGTCACATTCTGGTAAAAAACATTGGTCACTTGTGATTGCTTCCTGACCGCTTCTTCCAATTGCTACATAGAAATCTGAAGGTATTTCATCCCACAAATCATCTGTCATATTCTGTTCTAATGGGGATGGGTAAATAAACGTTCAGCTTGAAAATGATAAAGGAAAATGAATTTTTTTCCTTTAGAAATACGTTCCATTTAATAATAT
>JAEOTN010000361.1 GCA_016839865.1 Promethearchaeota archaeon
CTGAGCAAACTGATTATTTTGTGTAAATTTATTTTTTGCAAATGCTTGATGAATTTATTGAATCAAAAGGACCAGAAATTAGCCCGCTTACTATCAAGTATTATAACACACAAAAGAAAAGATTAAAAGAGTTTGAGGGGCGCATAAAATATAAAATTTCATTTGAGAGTATTGATTTGGTATTCTATGATAAGTACAAGGCCTACCTACTTGATTTAAGAAATCCAAGAAGAGAATCAAAACGGGGATTACTTAATGATACGATAGCAAAGGAGTTTTCTGCCGTGAAATCATTTATGCAGTGGTCGCTTGAAAGACAATATCACTCGAATACTACATTTCAATCCAAACAATTTTCAGCAAAGAGAAAGGGAAAGCAGGACCAGGTTACCCTTACAAAAGCTGAATTTGAATCAGTATATGAATTGGACCTTTCCCAGAATCTGAAGTTAGAGAAAGTCAGAGATCTTTTTTGTTTTGCTGTTTTTACTGGCCAAAGATGGTCAGATATAATAGCGTATGATAAAAAACAACTCCAGGGTAATACTTGGGTATTTTATTCACAAAAAACCAAAGATTTTATGAAAATTCCTCTTATTGGTTACTCAGCTCGAGCGCTTACAATTCTAGAAAAGTACAACTACATTTTACCAAAAATCAGCCAGCAGAGATTTAATGATTATATCAAAGAAGTAGGGGGTAAGGCAGGAATTAAAACAAAGATTACGATCAAGAGAGAGTCAGGTAGTAGGACAATTACTAAATCTGGGCCAAAATATAGATTTATTTCATCCCATGTAGCCAGAAAAACATGTGTTACGCTAATGCTAGAACGAGGTTACCCTATAGCAATCATTCGAAAGATAACCGGACACAAAGATATTGAGACTTTGATGCGGTATGAAAACGTCAGCGATAAGGCCGTTATCGAGGCTTTAATGAGCCTTTCGTAGTAGTCCAGCCATCCTGGTTTATCCCCCTAAACAAGGCCTAGAATCCATCTAAACGTGCCCAAATTAAACGCGTTAACTAAATCATTCAGTACAGAAAAAGGAGTCTCTTGAGCTATTACGAGTAATGTAATTCGAGTTTCCCTATTAGGAATGGGGGGGCGTTTATCATCAAATTGTATACTGCAGATAGAATTTAGAAGGAGGACGATAACTAACGCATGGTGAGTGATGTTGGCAGATCACGTGGTGATTTTTCAAATTGGTCAAATGTTAATATCACATTAAAACAATACCACCAAACCGAACCACTTTCATTTTTAAAAATTTAGAAAAGGAACTTGGAAGAAGAAAATCTGTTCCTGATCTGGGTGAGAATAATCCAAAATACCTATAGTCATTATGATCGGGGTTAGCCCCAATAAAAGGGCTGTCCGATTGGACAGCCCTTTCACAGAATGATATGATGGTTTATTTAGCCAAGATCAATTGCTTCGTAATTACATTATTATTATCCATGATAAACTTGACAATAAATGTACCGCTGGCCAATCCTTCTTCTGGTGTAAATTCAAATCTGTAACGTAAATCCTCCTGGATCCTTCCTTTATGCATGTTCTCAATCAGCCTGCCGCCCATATCATAAACATTTATCATCAACTCGATGGACTCGATATGCTGTACTTCAATATACGTAGTGTTGGTAAATGGATTTGGATATAGTTCTATGAATGATAGAGATTGTCCGTTATCTTCACTTGGAGCAATTGTTTCTGATTTTCTCTCTGATCCTTTATGGATGACAATAGATCCGCCCTCAATATCTGTTGTTGGTGGAGCATCTTCAAACTCACTAAGTTCATTGTCATAGATGACATTAGCATGTCTCACCTAGTCTTTAGAGCACCTTTCTCATAAGGTTAATAAGATTGTGCCACTCAGGTACCATTGGCGTGTCTCAGGGGTAGGTGAGACGTTCTGAACCAATAACTTTTCAATGAAAGTACAACCCTTTTCAAATTTTTCGCCCGGCTCTACAACAATGTCTGTGTGGGCTTCTCTTTCATTTTTTATTGCTGGTGTAGTTAATGGAAGCAAACTTTTTAGGTAATCCTGCCATGTAGCGCAATTGAAATAGGCAAGAAAAGACGCTAACAATTTTTGCGTTTTCTCATGCGACTCAAGGAATTGAAATAAATAAATTGACTTAATCATTTGTGCTACCCAAATCTGATTGATGTTATAATTTAATTTATCCGAAACTGGATATTCCATGCAAAACATCATCATGGGAATTTTCAATACTTCATCAATCTTTTCAGTTGATGAGAATGCGGCAGATTGTCTTTGAGTAAACTCAGAATTTAAAACCAGATAAGCTTTGAATAGATTAACTTCAAACTCTGCTTGCGATTGAGTTTCCGGTTCATCAGGTTTTGAAAAGTAATATTCAAAAAGCATTAAGCTTGAATAGGCATTGATTATTCCAACACGAATTCCTTTTTTTTCTAACTCCTTTATTCTATCATAAACTTGATTTGCAAATGCGTTGTTCTCCTTTCTAAAAAACATACCGAGAAATTCTCGGTTGTCGATAAACTTTGATTTGTAATTTTTAAAACCTAAGAAGAATGAAGCAGAAGTGAGGATTATGCTTCTTCCTGATAAATATTGCTCAATTGTTAGCTTATCTTCTCCTGGAAAAGCAACTTCAAATTCAAGTAATTGTTCCATACTTAC
>JAEOTN010000362.1 GCA_016839865.1 Promethearchaeota archaeon
CTTTTTTGGAATAGAACTGGTTTCTTGTAGTTAAGTATACACGAAAAATAAACGTACAGAATTTGAGGACTATGAATGAAGAAGAAAAGAAAGATAACACAGAACCAATAAGTTTAGAAGAAGCATTACAGTCTAAACTTGCACAAGAGAAGAAACTTCTAGGTCAAGATCTAGATTCAGATGAACGAACAATCGTCGATTGTTTTCGAAAACCTCGATTAATTTTAGATCGAATTTATATTATCTTCAATCAGACCAGAAAAAACCTTGGTATGGAACTAAAAACTAAATCAGAATTACGAGAAAAACTAACTAGTATCGCAGAAAAAGGATATATTCGGATTGAAGGATTTGTGTACGAGGGTGAAGAAAAAGAAGCGTTCATCTTAACTGAAAGAGGAGAAGAGTTAGTAAAATAAACATTTGGACTCATACGATTCCATTTTTTCTATTATACTGGTTAAATTTATTTTTCTATTTTGTTGTCTATTAGGCATATAGGTCATTTCGAATACTATAAAAATAAGTGAACTATCATGTCTGAATCTGATGAAAATTTTAGCAATATACATGCACGAGAACATAGGGAAAAACCATCCAGTTCTCCGTTATGCATAATCTTCTACCTCATCATCTCTATTTCAATCTTTGTGATTTTTATTGGAGGATTATGGGCAATCATGGATTTTTTTGTTCCAACCGGGAAATGGGAGTGGTTCATGGAGCAAAAGCTTATGATCCGTATCATCATTGCCGGTGGTTTTGGTATAATTGGAACACTAGGAGTGATTGCTCTTTGGTTCTTGTATCCCAAGGGGACCCGTCTTATCCATAGGATGTTATATCCTCCAATATCGAAGGAAAAATTTGAAAAAGGGAATTTTCTCGCACGATTCATTACCGCTGGATTATTGATTTCGATTTTTGTGATTGTAATAGGATCAGTTCTTACCCTTATTGAACTGATAGCGATTGAATTTTCGAGTTTCAGTGCATTCCTTTATAACACTCCAAATGGGTTATTGATAATGCTATTTTCTTCCATACTCTTAGTATTCACGATTTTAGTTGTTGTATTTACTTGGGTGTGGATTAACGGATATAAAAAGACCTTGAAATGGATTGCTGATAATAATGCCCGAATTGATCGAACAGAAATCGATAATGTAGAATGGAGTATTGGTGTTGCCCTTTATATTGTCGTATTAGTCAGTATTCTGGGAGCTGCTCTTGGAGGAGCTTGGTATGGTATGGAAGCATTTTCGAGTTACATTGAATGGACCAACTTTGGAACCACCACTTTGGTTATAGGAGGATTGGCGAGTCTTGTATTTCTGGCACTTATTGGTGGTCTTGTTATGTTCAGTCGAAGTAGTTACGCCATAAGTCGAATGCTGTTTGTTCGAAAAACAAAAATTTCCGATAAATTAGTAGAAAAACGAGACAAGGTCTATACAAAAACAATTACAATCATAATATTAATCGCAATTGCACTCTTGATTATTGGCGCAGTAACAATTTTGGTAGAATTCTTAATAAATATAACATCTGATGGAACGGATACTTTCCTCGATTTCCTTGAGAGCCTACCTTCCTATGGAATATGGATCTCCATTTTCAGTGGAATGTTGTTCGGGGGAATATGGGTATTAATCTTTATTATTTATACATGGACTCATGGATACTACCTGTTCTTTAATGCAGTCGGAGCCAAAATTCTCCGAGATAATGAAAAAGTCGAACGAGACCGTCATAGCAAGGCACAACTAGCATTTGGAGTTATTGCCTATCTAATTATCTGGTTAAGTATATTTGGAATTGCGTATGGAGGTATTTGGTGGGGATTAGAGGCTTTCTCTTCTGAATTAGCAGCTTCGCGTATATCATTTCAATTCTTTATTTACGAATCCATGGTTAGTATTCTCTTCCTACTAGTTACAGGATTATTACTGCTAGGACGACGATTAGTTTTCTTCATTAGTAATATGCTGTTTGTAAAAAGAGAAGATATCCCTGAAAACGTAGAGAATCAAGATAAAATAGGAGCGAGTATAATCACAGTTGCATTGTTAGTTGCAATAGGATTAGTAGTTGGAGGAGCGTTTGGATTATTGGTTCAATATCTCGTTAATTTAGAAGTAACTGCTGGAGTAACTTTGCTCCAATACATAGGTACTTTCGTTGGGAATGGCGCGTTATGTATGATTGTAAGTGGTCTGGTTCTAATCTCAATGTGGTTATTGATATTCCTTATCTATATTTGGACTCATGGATACTACTTCTTCTATATTCGATTTTTACAGAGAATTTCTAAACAATAATTCTATTTTTTTTCTTTGTTATAATTGAATTCGGCAATATCTCTGATTTTCTTAGCAGTTTTCTTGCCAATTCCTTGTACTTTTTCTAGATCGTCTACGTCAGCATTGAATATATTCTCAACATTTGAAAACGCCGTTAATAATTCTTGTGCGCGATAAAGGTTAATTCCTGGAATGCCTGAGACAATTTGTTCTTGTGCTTCTGCTTCCGTTGAAGTCTTCTTAATATAGACTTTCTTGGTTGATTGTTTATTCTGATGGACCTTTTTCGCTAAAGCTTCAAGTATGTCAGCAGTATCATCCGAAGTAGCAGTATACAACACGTTAATTCTCATATTTATGATAATACTTGCCATTGCTCCTAAAATCGCAGGTTTAGAGTATCCTAGCTGGGTTATAGGATTCCCCTCAATAATCAGAATTGGCACAATGAAATTTTGAGAGAGGTTATACAGTTCATCGAATAAACGTCCATCTTTTAATGAATCTACAAAATCAGAATCAGTTTTTCTTTCAATTCCGACGTTTTCTGAAATAATGTAATCTCCAACTGGCAACATTTTTAGAGTTAAATCGATATCTTTTAGAGCTAGTTTACGAATTACAGCGGATTGAGTTTCTCTTGAATCCACAATTATCAATGGTCTTGTAGATTCAGCTTGTTCAGTAGATTTTGGGGGAGTATTCTCAACATTTTTTGGGGATACTTCGGAGTCGGGTGATTTTTTCTCCGAATCGGGGATAAAATCCAAAATGCTTCCAGATTTTTGCTTTTTTATGTCTTTTTCATTATTTTTTGCAGAACTGGAGTATGTTGTGTGGTTAAAGTTAGAAAGGACTTTTTTCATCTGCTTTTCACGTTTTCGCTCTGCCCAGTAATATCCTTCTTCACGTGTTCCCTTTGCCATTAGGATATGAAGAGCTCCTCGACTTTGACGACCTGTCCTCCCCCGTCGTTGAATAGTGCGTATTTCACTAGGAATCACATCATAAAAAATTACAAGATCACACTCTGCAATATCCAAACCCTCTTCACCTACGCTGGTTGCAACAAGAGTATTGATGTCACCGCTACGAAATTCATCCAATAGGGCAATTTGCTCTTTTTGCGTCATACCTTTCTCTATTTTTCTCCCTTTTTTTCGAGATTGTTGACCTATAAACTTCTGAGCTTTAATTCCAGATGTTCCGTTAACGAAATCTACAATAGTATCAACCGTATCTCGAAAATTGGCAAAAACCAATACACGTGATCCATCATTTTTCAAAAATTGGGATTGTAGAAGGTTCCGAATCTTTGTTAATTTGGGATGTACGAAATCAGATTCCATTAAAGATTTCACTAATTGCATAGCCTGTCGGAATTTTGTTGACTGCATTAATTCATGTAGTGATTTTGACGCTTTTGGAGTCTTTATCTCTGCAAGGCATTTTTGATAATATTTGAAAAGAGAATCAATTCCTTGAGCTTCCAATAATTCTAGCATGTGGGATACTCGAATCGCATTGGACACTACCTTCTTTAAATAAAATGCGTGCGTTAATTCCTCACTAGATACAGATGTATCTCGAATTTTGAAATCGATTTTTCTTGATGAGGCTAACAGAGCCTTTCGGGAAACCTTATTCAATGCGTAATTGTCAAGAAAATTGCCGTCATACAATTCTCTTTGGTAGGTCTTCAACATAGATTCTAAAATTTTTTTAGGCTGCAAATATTCTTCTGGTAATTCTATGTGGATCCAATTAGTCTGTACCTCTTGAATATAAGGTAAAACATCAGCATTAGTTTCCGAACGAATTTCTACATTCTCAATAAATAAATTGTTACATACTTCTTGGATTTTTTCTTCATTTCCCCCAGGAGAGGCACTCATTCCCAATATTCTTCCCTTTGAGTTATCTTTTTGGTATTTTTGAGCGATGAAGGTATAAGCATAATCACCTACTGCACGATGTGCTTCATCAAATATGATAAGAGATACTTCCTTCAAATTTATTTTTTTATTGATTATGTCATTTTGGAGAATTTGGGGTGTAAGAAACGCTATAGAAGCATCTAGTAACACTTTTTCTCGTTTTTCGGGTGGTAATGTCAGCATGGGCAGTTGCCAATCCTCTAGAGTACTAAGATCTAGGAAAGTTCGCTGATGTTGGGCGACCAAGGGTTTTGTCGGGGCTAAAAAGAGGATTTTTTTATCAGGTTCTTGAGCATGGTGATACAAAGCTAACATTAGTGCAATGATTGTTTTTCCCATTCCGGTTGGCAAAA
>JAEOTN010000363.1 GCA_016839865.1 Promethearchaeota archaeon
AAAATCCCTTTATCAAGCTCTACCCTACCGAATTTATAAATAATGTAGATAATATCACTAAAAACCACCAATTAACGTCACTCTATAGTGCTATTGCAGTAGATCTTACAGGACAGATTACAAATCATCTTGAAAACCAATTTTACAGTGGAATTGGAGGGGAGAATGATTTTATTGAAGGTACAAGTAGAAGTCAGGGAGGTAAAACCATCATTCTCATCCCAAGCACGACAAGCGATGGATCTAAATCTCGTATAATACCTGTGATTTCTCGAAGTACACTACCTGCTTCAGATGTGCATTATGTTATCACGGAATATGGAATTGCACGTCTCACTGGTAAATCTATCCGACAACGTGCTATTCAGTTAATTGCGATTGCCCATCCGAAATTTCGAAAATCACTACTTCAGGAAGCAAAAAAAATGCATTTCGTGTATCCCGATCAGATGATACCCCTTACGAGAGATGGAAATGTGGTTGTATATCCTGAAGAATATGAATGGGAATATACAACAAAATCGGATAAGTTTGTGAAATTACGGGCTATAAAACCTACAGATGAACCCCTACTACAACGATTTTTCTACAGTCAAGATGAAAGAACACGAATTTTAAGATATTTAACCCCAAAGAAAACTTTAACCCATGAAGAATCTCAAATTGAAGTAAATATCGACTATGATACCATCATGGTGGTCGTTGGTTTAGTAGGAGATGAAAACGCTCAAGAAATTATCGCTGCTGGGTCGTATTATTTAGATCCTGAGGGCAAATTTAACATTGCAGAAATTGCGATAATGATCTCCAAAGAGTGGCAACATCAAGGGTTGGGTTTTCACTTGTTCTCAAAAATGTGTGAGATTGCTCGGGAAAAAGGAGTGGATGCCCTTATTGGGGATTTCATGAAAACAAATATTGGAATTGACAAAATCTTGTATAGACTGCCCTACTCCGTTGAAATGGAAGATCAAGACGAAATCATTGAATTCAGAATTGATTTAACTAAAAAAAACAGTAAGAAGTAAAGGGAGGAGAAATCTATTCCTGGACGTAGAAACTAAAATAGCGTATTTCAATACCTCTCCTTTGAAAAGTCCTAAATCGCTTTATAGAACTTCAAGCTATCAATCCTAGCTTTAACATGGTCAATTATTGGTTAGGAATATTTGATAGAATCAGATAAAGGTTTTTTATGAATATTATGTATCTGTATAATTATCTTTTTTTTCAATTATGAAATTAAAAATTCTACAAACTAAAAAGTGTTTTAACAGAAATTTTCACCATTGAACTCATTTTTTTCAAAACCGCCATAATTATAAATCGATTTGATTGATCTACTTAACATGAAATCTCGATTTATTCTGATTTCTTTGTGTATATTTCTAAGTCTATTTGGTCTGGTTTTGCTATCATATAAGGTACTTGCTAACCCTCCTTCGAATATGGAACTTGTCTATGACGAATCCACCACAACTTTGAATGTGACCATAACTCATGTAGTTTCTAATCCCAGTACTCATTTCATTGAAACGGTGACAATCAAAGTGAACGATACTACACAAGAATCGGCAATCTATACCAGTCAACCTGATTCTTCCACTTTCCTATATCAATATACCAACATCAACGCTACGTCAGGAAACGTTATATCTGTCACCGCAGTGTGTAATATTAGTGGCCAGATTGAAAAATCATTGACTGTAGGAGGGTCCAACAAATCAATTCCTGGATTTGCGTATGTAGGGATAATTTCTTTTCTTATGATTAGTCTTTTAATAGGAGTTATTCATACTAAAATTAGGAGAATGAACTAAATGGCTTTCACAGATTTATTTGTATTCCCTCATTTCTATTTCATTTTTGGGGGATTTCTCTTGTTTAGCGTAGGGATCTTGTTCGTTTTGATTCATAAACCAAGAGAATGGTATAAACTACATTTAGGATTCATGTCTGTCGGAATGATCTCAAGTGTTGTGGGAATTATCATCCTCAGAGGGATAAGCACAATTTTGCATGCATATTTGGGCATTGCTTCAGGAGTGCTTTTATTGGCAGTAATAGTCTTGGGGATCCTCGCACGAACTACAAAAAACAGAAAAACCAATCGATCGATCCATATTTGGGGTGGAAGACTCGCCTATTTATTCGTTTTAATCACTCTTGTGTATGGGATCATCTTATTAATCTAATTTTTTTTCCAACTATTGATTTAACCAAGTACTAAAACTCAATACACAAGAGTATGGTAGAAGTAAGAAAGATCGTTATTAAATTCCCTAATAAACCTGAAATCAAACACCTTTTTTGTTTCCGGTTAATAAGATTGTGGTGGAGGATTGGATTTTAAAAATTAACTGAATAGCGATGGTTATGAAAAGATTAATAATTGCAGGGATTACTTCTAGTTGTTTATCTTTCTGCTATCGGTAATTTTTTGAGTAGATCGGTTATATCAGATACAATTCTTGGATCTATTTAATTACTATACTCG
>JAEOTN010000364.1 GCA_016839865.1 Promethearchaeota archaeon
AAAATGGAGAAGAATTTGAAAAGAAACCTCTCCAGAAAGCACCTCCATCATGTGGTGCATAATATTTATGTAAGGATAAGAAGAATAGTGAAGTGGAAAAAATGGCTAAAGAATTAACATGGAATAATGAATTTGATGATGAGGCATATGCACTATCTCGATTAGAATTCGCAGCAAAATTCGTCGTTACTATCGATCCTAGAGGATGGCCTCATATTACATTTATTGCATTCAATCGTGGAATTGCTAAAGATAAGCTTGTTTGGGGGCAGTTTACTGAAGGATTAAGTAAAAAATATGTGAAGAAAAACCCGATCCAAGGGATCTGTATGATGACAGCAGAGATGCCATTCAAATTCATCCAGCTAAAAGTAAAGTATACTCATCTTTCTAAGGAAGGTGAAGACTTAGATTATTTCTCGAGAATGGACCTACTCCGTTATAATACTTATATGAATGCCCACACAGCATATTACAGTGATGTGGAATCTGTAACTCCCGTCAGACCGTTAGGATTAGGAGGTATTGTGAGAGGGATTCTAGCGAATATGATTGGAGTCGGAGCCCTGAGGGATAAAAATGCAGAGAAAAAATTACCACCCTTTTCATATAGCATATTTAATGGGCCAATTAACCCGAAGTTCCTCAGTTGGATAGGTAATGATGGATTTCCATTAATTATTCCATGTTTTCAACTGCGAGCTCCTGACAGAGGAAAATTGACATTCACGTTATCTCAATTCGGTTCTGAACTCAAGAAGATCCCCGTTGGTACTCACGTTTGTGCCTTTGGGATGAATATGGAGAGAGAAATGAATGTGATAAACGGAACAATTGTGGAATGGACTAAAAAACGAGGAGTAGACTTCGCAATTATCCAAATTGATGAAGTTTACAATTGTCAACCACCCATTCCAGGAGTCATTTATCCTGAAATTGACTCTCGTCCAAAAGTGACTTCATTTAAGTTATAAAAAATAGAAGATTAGGAATCTAATCGTTTTTTCCAGTCTTTTTTATCATCTTTTTCTTCTTTCGAAATTTGATCGATTTCAGCATCAATATCAATATCAGGAGGAATTTCTCCTCTACTTTGTTTTTCTGCTAAATTCGACCTCATCTGCTTTAATTCTGGTGATAATCCAGCATCCCAACCTCTCCCAAATCGTAATCCAGATTGAAGACCACGATCTAAAGAAGCATCATAATTTTCATCTGGGAGTAATCCCTTTTTACGTTTGTTTCGTTTGATGAGAAAACGAATTAATGCGATAATACCGCTTAGACTTAACGAAAATATCAAATAAGGATAGATAAAGGAACGTCCTTCAATAATTCCGAAAAATTGCACATCTCGAAATAGATAACCGATACCCGCCCATAACCCAAAGAACAAGATCATATAAATACAATTTGGAATCAATTGTTTTCTCATCATCATTCGATAATTTTCCATTGCTTCTGTTTGTAACTGACGAAGACTTTCGGGATCATCCCGTCGGAGCATCATTTCTTCTTGCATATCTTTCAATCTTTGCTGCATTTCCATACTCTGTTGGGGATTCATACCAAAAAAGTGCCTAAATAATTGAGAGATTGTAGTCATACCGACACAAACTCCTAAAACTGCAAGATAATGAATTGCTGTTGCTGGTCCTACCATAATATTTCAAAACTCAATTGTAGAGTAACTGTTACTAATTAATGTTATAAAAAAAAGTTTCAGAATGAAAAAACTAGAAAATTAGGTTTATGCGGGTTCAAAACCCAAATCAACTTTTGGTTCTTTCCCTTCCATCTCAATGGTCAGAAATTTGATTTTCACCGGCATTCCTACTGTGAAATTATCTGCATTTTGTTCAAAACCTTCTGGTCCAACAACATGTCCAGAAATGTGAGGTCCTTCTTCGAGTTTGACAACCCCAAAGCAGTATGGTTTCTTTATATTGTAACCTTGGTTGGCAAAATATCGGGCACCGACTCCAATGAGTGAATATGATTGAAGTGTTCCTTTTCCAGAAAACTCAAACCATTCCAGTTCAGTTCCATAACACACGTTACACAGCTTTTTAGGAGGAACATGAATAGCTCCACATTTCTTACATTTATTTCCCATCAGTTTGTTTTCAAGGAAAAAATCGAAGTAGTTTTTGATAGTGAATTCTTTGTCTGTCATTTTAGTTTCCTCCTATTTTTCATAGATGTGGACAATTGCAGTTGCTCCACTTCCACCTACATTATGAGTCAATGCTCGTTCAATATCATGTTTCACTTGTCGATTGCGCTCAGCCTTACCTCGCATTTGTTTAAAAACCTCTACAGCTTGAGCCGTACCAGTCGCACCTACTGGATGACCTTTAGTTTTTAATCCACCGCTTGTGTTTATAGGAAGTTTTCCATCACGTTTGGTTTCTCCTGCAGAAACAGCTGGACCTGCTTCTCCTGGTTTATAAAATCCAATATCTTCCATAGCAACTAACTCAGCAATAGTAAAACAATCATGAACCTCGGCCATCTGAATATCCTTGGGTTGTAAACCACTCATCTTGAATGCTGTATCTGCTGCATAACGTGCAGAACGGAATGAAGTAAACGAATCTCGATCATGTAATGATAAAGTATCACTTCCCTGACCAGCTCCAGTTATCCAAATAGGAGTATCAGTATATTTCTTTGCAACATCTTCGGATGCTAATAGTATACATGCAGCACCATCTGTTACTAATGAACAATCAAATAAACGTAATGGATTTGCTATATAGGGGTTCGCACTGGATCGCAGGAAATCATATGGACTATCCCATACAGGAGGTTCTAATCCTCTTTTCTTCGCTTTAGCTATTTTTCCTTCCATAACTTGCATAATTGTCTTCTGTTCTTGGGCAAAGGGATTTTCTGCTCCGTTTTCATAATTCTTAATAGCAACATCGAAAAGATGTTTATCTGTAGTGTTATATTTGTGCATGTGAGCTGTTGCTACCGTTGCATACAATCCAGGAAAAGTTGCACCTGCAGGATATTCCAGTCTAGTATCTGCGGCGGAAGCTAATGCATCTGTTACATCAACTGTTGGAACTTCATTCATCGTCTCAACGCCCCCAACCATGACAAAATCATGAACTCCAGATGCTACAGCTAAAACACCGTATCGTAACGCAATACCACTTGAAGAGCAAGCAGCCTCTATCCGTGCTGCAGGTTTAGGGATAATTCCCGCAAGTTGAGCCATCAAAGGAGCTAGATGAGCTTCATGGTTAAATAAATCTGCTGAAAAATTACCCAAATATAATTCTTCTACATCTTTGGATAAGTCGACTCCATTATCTACAGATTCAATAGTGCTAATTAGAGCATCTTGCCAAAGATCTCTATTCTGTTTGATTGGGAAGTGTCTGCCGAATTTAGACATTCCAGCACCCACAATCGCAACCTTACGTGCTAATTTACCCATTTCAATCACAATTTATAAGTAGTAAGTTGCCTTAGAACCGATGATATTAAATCCTTTCAATGAAATTTTTGAAGTCGAATAGATGTTTCACGCTTCGGTTAATAAAAGAAAAGTACGTGTTTTATCGGCACATCTCTGTTAGCTATTAAGAATAGGTATGAATTGGGAAAAATGTTTATAAGTTGAGTTTGTTTTATTCTTAGAGGGCAAATTTAGAAAATAAACAAAGCACACTCTCTGTGTTAAAATTCACAAATTAGTTGTATGATACAAAACATGACTGAGAATGAAAGTGTAAATAAGGAAATTCTATGTAAACTAGAAGTGTATACTCAATTTAAGTCGATGTTCGAGATGTTATCGGATGGATATTCGAATAAATCAACCAAATCGATTAACCCAAGGATATTTCTAGTCCAAGATACATATGGTTCCGAGTTTATCGATTTTTTTCAACAAGAGATTCTTGGTAAATTCAACGTACAAGAATATATCGAGGAGAAACACTTCGATGAAATCTTAAAATCATTTGAGACTCCCATAATTGAAGAGGATAACAAAAAGGAGGAAGGAGAAGAAGAAGTAAAAGACTCATCTCCCAAGTCTTCTCAAAGAACGATTATTCTCCTAAACAATCCAAAATTCTCTAATATTGAGGAGAAGAAGAAAATCATTGATGTCATTGAGAAAATTACTCCAAATATTAGAAATTCAGAGGATTATTTCTGTATACTGCGTGTGATTAGCGAAAATCTCCCTCAAGAATTAATGGAAAATATTGATTTTCAATTTACAATCCCTTTTCCTACAAAAATCCAGCGTATTGAAGCTTTTGAAAAAAT
>JAEOTN010000012.1 GCA_016839865.1 Promethearchaeota archaeon
AATCGGTTCATGGAAATGCTAAACCACTAGTTTCTGGTGAAGATGGACTCCGAGTACTTGAAGTATTAGATGCAATAGCAAAAGCCTTAGACGAAAAAGAAGAACAAAAAGTTACTTTTCATAAACTATGACGCTTAAATACTACACTGTTTATATCAAGTAATTTCTAAATAAACATTGACGTTATGCGCGCGCGAGAACATCCATCAGTAACTTTAACTTGACTATTTCATAGATTGACACGCGCTAATTAACATTAGGGATTATCTGGTCGACAGGGGTTTTCCCCTGACTGTATGACCAGATGATCCTTTGCTTCAAAGGACGTATTGTGGCCTGAAATTATTCGACTAGTTATGTCTCAAATGGAAAGGTAACAAGTTTTCCAGTGTGTTTTCGGTTTTGGAGAGAGAACTTTGTATTTTTAAGGTTTTTTCTTGGCTGGTTTCATATTCTTTGTATTTTTGTAGATATTTTTTTCCTTTGTCGGTGATTGTATAGTGTGAACCTTCTTTGTTGAGGAAGCCTGATTGCAATGTTTTCGTTAAATATTTTTTCAGTAGGTCGTAGCTTAGGTTAGCTCCGTACATTATATGGGTTTTTTTTAAGCCAAGATTCTCTGCTTCATCAATTAATGTAAGAATATCTTTTACGATATCTAAGCTGTTCCGATATCTATACCTACCGTTATCCATCTTCATTTAAGACACCTTCTTCAACCAACAAAAAGGGAATATTGAGGACTCTAGATTAGATTCAGGATTCTCTGTTCAAAAGCAAGTATTGGCGAAACAAAAAGGTCTAACAGTTTCACCTTTTTTACTATGTTTCTTATCATTTGAAGTTCTTTCTGATTTATAACACCAAAAAGAGGAAGTGCTAGTAAATACAGCAATAAATATGTTGAAGCAGCTACTACCGTGTTTATTATAAAGGAAAAAGGAAGAAAAGCCTTCAAAACGAAAACTAGTAATGCAGGTAGAAGAGAAACAAAATAGATCTTTACTAACGCACCTGTATTGATAGTAATCCCATATTTTATTTTAGCATTGTATAATCCGAAAAGTAATCCTGCTATTGTTGACCCTATTATTGCTAGAATCATTCCATTAATTCCAAGAATATTTGTTAAAATAGGAGCAAGAAATAAAAGTACGAAAGAATTAATCAAAGCGATTTTTAAATTAACGTATGTGTGTCCTAATCCATTAAAAAAACTTCCCAGAGTGTTACTACCTAATCCGGTAAGAAAAAATATGGTACAATATAAAACAAGATAATTTGAAGCAAGTTCGTATCCTTCACCATAAAAAATGGTTATAAATTCTTCTGCGTGGAGAATTAGAAGTATTACAAAGAAAAGAACAACAATTGAAGTATATTTTATGGAAATATTGAAGAAGTTTCTTATTGTTTCTTTTCCTTTAATTCTTGAGAAGGCTGGAAGAAGAATAGTTGAGATTGGAGCGGAAATACTGCCCACAATTACATTAGCGTTGAATGCCGCCTGTAAATTTCCAATTTCATAGTTATATGCAAAGAAAGAAAGAATGATGCTTCGATATTGTAAAGCTAACCCACTTATAAGAGTTGCAACATATAATGGCAAACCATAACGAATAAGCATTTTAGTATTTGATACTAAACTTTCGCTGTCGCCATTCGAACCGTTCAACATCTTGTAGACTTTTCTTGAAAAAAGAATGGCCCCCAAGATAATGGCTAAAGCAAAGCTTGACACATATCCAATTATTGCTCCAGATAAACTTAAGCCTAAGATCACAAGTGCTGGCGTTATTGAGGCTTTTCCAATTGCCTGAAGAACCGTTGTTAACGTGTTGTATTCTGTTTTATTAAAACCTATGAAAATGGAGTTTAAAGTTAAGAAGATTGTCTGAAAAATAATTAAACCGGATGCAATTCTAATTAGATAGCCAATTTCTGGCCTATTTAAAAGGTATACTGCAAATATGTCTGAAAGGACATAGCATAATAGAAAGGCTATACAACTAAGAAATATTTTTATGTACATGGCATGAAGCAGCAGCTTCCCCAGACGTTTTTGATTTGTATTCGTTCTTAAACTTGCTGAAAAACGAACTAATCCAGTATTAATGCCGGGGTCTACAACCATAATGAAAAGTGAAGGTACTACTGTTGATAAAGTGAATATTCCGTAATTGTCTGCGCCTAATACTCTAGCTATTATTATGAGTGAAAGTGCAGAGATTAAACCTGAAAGAATTTGACCTATGGATAGGTAGAATCCTCCTCGAGCTGAATCTTCTAGAACCTTTGAAGAATCTTCAAGCAATTTTTTTTCTTCCTACAGTACTATGGTCCCTGAAATGTTGTTGTTACTTTCCAGACCAACATTGGTTTGCTATCTCTATTCTCCATTGTTTTCTGTATGAATCCGTTTTTTTCAGCTTGGTCCAATATTTCCAGAAACGTCTCAGTGTTAAACTTTTCAGCTGTTTTTTGTTGGATTAATTTTGCAAGTTCAATTGTTGTCATTGTTCCTTGCTTGCCTAGTATATCTAATGTTTCTAGAAGTAGTTTTTCCTTTCTTGAAAATGTCGAATGCCAAACTAATTGTTTATATCTTGATTGTGTCTGTGAATCTTTGCCTCTTCTCATGAATAAACTAAAGGTTTTCGGAAAAACTAAAGATATTAAAAATGTTGAAATGGCTAAAGTCTGTCCCCACTCTGAGAAAGCCACTATAATGCCTGACCATGTTTTAACCGGTTCCCAATATTCAATTATGTTCTGGGCAATTGTCATCAGAATGTTCTCTATAGACTCGTTTTGTTCTACATTATTTATCTCACCAGTTCGAACAAAACTGTCTAAGTAGGCAATTAAACTTGTTTTCAAGTATCTGGTTGTCCAAGTATCACCTATTTTGATAGCTACTTTTTGATACCAATAAAGGATCATAACCGTCTGTTCAGATCTTGTGTATTGATACACAAAGAGTCTACCATTGAAAGGAGGATTCTGAAATATGGTAATGTCCTTTGAAGAGATTGGATTTACAGAAGGTTCCGGGGAAGCTATGTAAAGGCAGACCTCCCAACGATGCAGTTTCGAGTGAGAATCTGCTATCTCTATTGATACAAAGATGGGAGCTTTAGAACGGTTTTCAGTATTATAAATAAATAAAAGGGATGCATCTTGTTGTGTCATTATCTCGAATTTTTGATCCCTATAAAGAAACGTAGGATCATAATCATCTAAATTTGGAATTAATGTCTGGTTTTCTCCTTGAGATAAATCGTGTATATCTGTCGCCATGATTCTTTTTTGAGCTGATGCAAGAGAAGGAAGTTGGAAGTTCAATATGACTCCGATAATTAAGGCAATAGATAGTACCTTTATTATGTCCATCTTTTTCAATGAAAACTTCTTTCCAAGAAACCTTCCACAGAATCCACAAAAGGAATTTGTTCCTGAAGCGTTTTTTTTACAAACGAAACAAGGCTCAGTCTTGTTTCTAGTATTTGTTTTAAGGATACCCATTCTGAAGATTTTTTCTCCCACTAATATCATTATGAATGAAGCTCCGAATATTAGTAGTGAACCACTGAATGTGTGAAAAAGACCCATTGCTGCTTCTACTCCCCACCAGTAGCCAATAGCTAGTATCAACGAAACTCTGAAAATGTTCATAAGGTAAATGAAACAGAAGCCAATGAGTAGCCAAACTATCTTCTTAATTCGCGAGCCTTGAGAAATATAGGCAAAGAAAAAGGCGAACACAAGAAATCCTAATAGAGAATAAGCGCCCGCACAAGCAATGTCAATCACAAATGGAATCTGTCCAGAAGATGTTTCCAAAATAATGGAAGGTGATTCGTATAGTGATGAGAGACTAACTGGGAAACCTAACACTTTGAGAAGGTTATAAGTTACGTTAGTAGTTAGGACTGAAAGCTCGGCGCTTATTTGGTATGCTTCTTCCCTATAAGGTATAATCAGTAGTAGTAATGAAATAAGTGGTAAAGCCATATTTCTCATGTTTTGGATTCCGAATATTAGGATTGAGCCACCTAAAATGAAGACTAAAAGTGCCATTGAATGATACATTAAGGTGTTGAAATTGAAAGAGCCATAACCATAGATAAACATGGAGGAGACACATAGTGAAGCTCCGACTATGTCCTTGCTTATTGACCCTTTTTTTTCAGTTTCAAATTCATGCCATGCTTTGATAGTCTCTCTTTCTCTATAAAGCATGTACGTTATAAGGAAAGGCAAAGCCAAAATATAGGTTGCCATCTCGTTTTTTAACACGTCATCTATAAGAATAGAAAAATACTGCCAAAAAACAAGGATTATGCTGGTAACCCATAGCAACAAAACTAGTATGTTTTGGTTTATAAGCTTCTTAAGGTTCAATACTAGACCTCAGTATATTCATTATAAAGCAGGTTTGAGAGCGCGTGTTTTTAGGGATTTATTATTCTGTATTTGGTCATGATTTTTTTGTTTTCTATAATGCACTCTTCGATTGCTATGGGTCTATTTGTTATTCTTGTTAGTATACAGGCTACTGCACTTTCAATAGGACAACCGATGTGAGGAAAAATTCTTGTTAATTTATTTGCTTCCTTGCACAGGTTTTCGTAGAGCGGTTTAATTATTTCAGTTTCAACTATGTCTTTCTGATTGTGTATTATGATATCATCTGCAATTTCCAACTCATTTTTTATTATTGAGGGTAAAATGTTGATCAGAGAGATTAAACTTATTTCATAGAAGGAGATTTTATGTTTTTTTTCCATAAAGTCTACTAAGGCTTGTCCTGGAGGTATAATACGTAAGCCTTTAAGTCTGTTTGAGAGGGCTTGTTCCATGGCTATTTCTGTTTTAACCTCTTGAGGCGGAATGTATATGAATTCTTTTTCAAAACCTATGTTATACGGAAGGCGGAGTCCTTTTGGAACTGGTATGTAATGTGGTTTTCCTTGCATGTTGGAGCTATTTATAAGCCCGTCAATTGCTGAAAGGCTTGATAGGCTCATATAATTCATTACTTCATTGCCAACATGTTTTCTAGGTAAAACTAATGAAAAAAGGATTCCCCAAAAAATGAAAGTTAAACCTATGAATACTAAGATCGTTTGTTCCAGTATAATCGATAATGCTATGGCAATAGTTCCAATTGAGGCTAGCACCAGCCCAATGGCTTTATCTGGGGATAACAACAATGTGAATTCTCCTTTTTCAAGATTCGGTTTCAGGGTTGAAGAAACAACCAGGTTTGATACGTATGCCACAGGACGAAAACCATGAACATTGAACTGGTAGCTAAACCAACAAGGCCTAGCCTTTGTTTTTCTATTAGTAACTTCTTATTCGATAGGAATAGAAAAAGCTCTGATGTAAACAACAGCATTATGGAATTGACTGCCAACCATAACATCAACTCCCAAAGAGATATAGGAACCATAGAATTCAACCTTGGCTATTTATATTGGATCTGTTTTTAAAGGTATTCAAAGAAAACGGCATAATTAAGAATTATTGTTTACTGATATTATTTTTATGTATTGATTCACTGTTTAATAGATACTATAATCGCGCGTGAGCGCGGAATTCTTATAAGATTCTGTAATTGCCTTCAGATCTTCCATTCCATCCTCTCCAGAGGGTGATGGATTAACGTCATTTATAATGCAATTCGCGAAATACTGAATTTCTTCAAGATGTGGTTTATGAAATCCAGAAGTCCCTGTAACAAGCATCCGCAATGCTGTTTTCACAGGACTTGACGGATCATGTCTAATGTTTAAATGTCTTACACTTCCAAGTAACTTTACTTCTAATTCTAGGGTTTGAGAGTACCAACCAACACTTAGAATGCCATAAGTGCCACTTTCAAATTTTAATCGACATACTGCTATATCCTCAACATCTAAGTTATATCGATAGCCAAAACTAGATTTTATCTCAACTATTCTGCCAAAATACCATCTGAGTAAGTTAATCAAATGACTCCCAATGTCTATAAGAACTCCTCCTCCTGTTAATTCCTTATTCCACCACCATTCTGGTACAGGAACAGGTACATGACTATTCGCTCTATGAAAGAAAGGTCCAGAGCTTATGTAAACTGCATGAGCAAGTTCAACTTCGCCTAGATTTCCATTGTCAATTTCATTCTTTGCATTTTTGAAGCCTTCATGGAATCTTAAGGGATAACCAATCATCAGTTTGACTGAATTTTTTTTAGCAGCTGATATTATTTCATTTGCTTCTTTAAGGTTTCTCGCTATTGGTTTTTCCAACAGAATATTTTTTCCAGCTTCTGCTGCACTTTTTGTACATATTGAATGTAGATGTGTTGGCAAAGATATTATTACAGCTTCAACTAATGGATCGTGGAGTAATTCTTCGTAGTTTCTATATGTTTTTACACCAGAAGATTCAGCTTTTTTACGAGCTTGGCTTGAAATGTCGCAAGCAGCTACTAAATGTACATTCTTAAGTTTTAAACTGTTACGAAAGTGGAGCTTGCCTATATATCCTAGGCCAATTATACCTAATCCGATACGTCGCATTTTTGTACAAATCCTCTTTAGCTATTTATTCCACACCAAGTCGTTTTCCAAGTCCGGAGCTTATTGCAATAGAATACGCTTTATTCATTAGCTTATTTCTAAAAGTTTTTTTGGGGTATTTCGAAATGAATTTTTCTAAGGATTCTCCTTTTTGAGTAAAGGAAATGTTGCCTAAGCCTTCCTTATATGCTAATTTGATGTATCCAATTGAGTTGAAGTTAACACCAGCGATCTTTGCAGCTGCAACATCAATTGCCACAGGGTCCCTGCTTGCCATCACTAATCCGATTTTTTGCGGTTTTATTCCTGAAACGATGTTTCCGTCTAGTAGGCATAAATCAAATTTCATTGCTTTGTTGATTGCTACTATCGTTTCTTCTAATCTTGAATGATATTGAAATTTTCTGGGATATGGGTTACAGCCAAATATGTTTTTAAGTGCACATGTTATTTCTATTTTTTCCATTGTATACTTTATTTTTGGTACATTTATCCTAAGATCTGAGTTTTGGATAGTTGAAGGGATCCTTAGTTTAAATGTTTCTGTGCCAGCTTTTACTTCAACCTCTTCATACTCATCTTCAGTCAGATTTACTAGAGATACATTATATTCTTTGGCTATTTTTTGGTATCCAAGAAACCTAAATGCATGTTTGCATTTCATTGCTGATGCATCGGATTCCACTATGGATATCGAATTGACGTTATTCTCTTCCTGAAGAATTCGAATTAACGCAGCGATAAACTTAGGATCCGTTGTTTGTCCCGTTGTGCGATCCCAGTAATAGCAAAGGTTTGGTTTAATGACGATCTTTCTAGCTTGGCGAGGTAAGGAAAAATCTATTAGATTTAGAGATTCACGAATCGACTTTATATAGGAACTAAAGGTGTCGTTTTCTAAATTAACGAAACTTACTAAGCTCATACTAAGACATCTCTTTTCAATGAATTTGAAACTCCAAAGAATCTTTGGAAGTGACTAACTAGGAATTTTGGTTTGTAGCCTTGAGCAAAGGCCCACCTCATGCTTCTTTGATATTCTTTCATTATGGATTCCTTCATGACCATCAATTGCTTATTGGATCTTCTTGGCGTTGGATCAACCTTTACGAGACCAATTTTGCTCAATCTATTAATCTCCCTAAGAAAAATCCTTAATCTCGACAGAAGATGTTTAATTTCATTTAATTCTCGTAAGGGAGGCGGCTTAATAAGGTTTGGATTTCTATGACGATAGATAAGGTCCCATTCATATTGATTCATAAACAAATTAGGATGTAGACCTATTACTGTCACATTTTTCCTTAGAAGTGATAAAAGAAAAATTTGAATATCAGAGAAAGTGCCATGCCATTCAGCTAAGATTGGATACGGATAAAAAGTTAAGCCTTCATAACATATTGGGTCAACCGATAGAGAAGAAGAAAAATCATATTCAATACCCAAGGTTTGTAAGGCTTGTAGGTGAGGAGGACTCCAACAACAACCGGGGGCTCTGAAAGATGCTATCTTTTTCTTTGGAAATAAATTAAAAAGCGAATGTATTCCACCTTTTCGTACAATATCTCCTTTTAGAGGATCGATATGTGACGATTCTCTGGTTAGGGATATTTCAAAAGCTTCTTTGTAATCTGCTATGTCAGTAAATTCGTAAATAGTAGGATGTACGGAATGACTGGTGGAATGATAACCAATCTCATGGTCATTCAGCAAATTTATGATTTGAGGATAATGCTGTAGATTCTCAGCCATATGTCCAGTAATAAAGAATAAACCTTTCAAGTCGTTTTTTTTCATTTCTGACAAGAGATAATCTAAGGAAATTATTGAATGTTCATTTGTAAAATCTTCTACATCAAAAGTTAACATTATTTGACGCATAGATCTCACTTATCTCTATTCAAATAGCGGCTCTATATTTTCATGATCTTTATGAAATCTTCGTTGAATCTATTTTGGTTGAATCTTTCGGAAATATTTATGGATTCTTTTGCTTTTTCATTTGACCAGTTTGCAATAGAATTATCTACTATATTCGCTGCTTCATACATGTTATTGTACCTATAACTTTTAGGCACAAATTCTCTAGGACCTCCTATGTTAGGTACGACTGGAACACATCCTCCTGACATTGCTTCAGCAATGGTGATGCCAAAAGACTCCATATTATTTGGGTGCAAGTAAATTCTTGCCCGTTTAAGTAGATCTATTTGTTCATTCCTAGAAATATTAAGTAAGAGTTTGACTTTTCGTTCAACTCTACATTTCTTTATGATCTTTATTAATTTTCTTAGTTCCACAAGTTGCTCTTTAGTTCTACAACTCCCCACTATGTAGAAACAAACTTTGCTGGATACCATTCTGGCAATCTCTGGAATGGTTTCCGGTCTTTTATCATGCGATATGCGCATTACCGATACCACAATATCCTCCTTTTGTTGAAACTCTTTTGAGCTCGTTTTAAAGCACTCTGCTATCGGAGGGTATACTACAGTAGCGTGTAGTCCAGTGAAATGCTCTATTAATCTTGCCATGTATTGACTGCAAGTCATTAGAGTCTTTTCATTTGATCTAAACATAGCTGTATTGGCAACTAGAACCTTGTACGGTAAGAATAGTATGCCTTTAGCGCCCTTTGGAGATCGTAATGCTGCCTTGGGTCCTCCTTGATAATATACTGCGTCACTCCAAGGAAGAAGGTCGTTTGAAAAAGTATCTATTAGTATATCGCACCTATATTTGGATAAGAATGATGTAACACAATTAAAATAAATACTTTCAAAATTGTATGGATCAAAGATGTTTGGCCAGTGAACAATTTCGAAATTGACTTCTTTACCAAAAAAATCTTGGATATGACTACGGGAAATATTCCCAGAAGTAAATACAACCACATTGTGATTTCTACTATTTACCGCATTTATCATATTTAGAGTTACCAGTTCTCCTCCTCCTATCCGATTTAGAGTTGGACTAAAAAAGCCAATCTTCATATGTCAGCCCTTATTCAAGTTTTAAAGTAATTTTTGGTCTTTTTCCATGATACCAACATTGTCTACGTGGCCAGTTTTAAACATTGGCAATAGAACTAACCTTAGTAAGACCTGCTCTGCTATTCCATTCTTCTATAATATTTCATCGCTATTGGTATTCTTCTCCACCTTCCATAAAATGGGCGCGCGTCTTTCAGACAATGAACGCGAAGCAGATTCATAATCAAGTTACCTATTCAGATTCAAGGACTGCTGTATATCCTACTTCTACCAGTTGAAAATATGCAATTTACGTCATTCAAATCAAGAATGGTCTCGGTCAAATTAAATTCATTTTCAATGTAGTCCCTCAGATATACATATGCTCCTTTTGAAATAGTTGTTCTGTTGATGAACAAAATACTGGGATTAACTTTGTCATTACCATAAATAAACAATATATGGTCTCTTATATGGCAAAACACCAATGTATTTGGATTTTGATATCGTGATAACCATAAAGCCCCAGAAAGTTCACTCTCAAGAGTAAAACCCCCATGATCAAGTCTTTCTTTATCAAGACGATAACCGCTCAGTGGTAATGACCAGCTTTCATCTCCAGCAATCTCATATACGAATCCTGTCTGGAAGAAGAAGAAAAGCATGAGGAATATGGTGGCGAGTATTAATCGTTTCCTTTTAAGATTGCTATTTTTAATAAATAATCTGGTCAGCGCGACTCCTCCCTGTATGCAAAAGGGGGATAGAAAGAATAGTGTTATATGAAAAAATCTTGATATATTGAAAGTTCCTGCTAAATTTGGTACTGCAATGCAAGCGAGCAATAATACCATATTGAATGCGGCGAGTAAATTATATTGATCCCTGAAAAATAGAAATCGCTGTTTCAATATTTTGCTGGTGAACCCAACTAGAACAAGGAATTCCATTATATAAAAAACATATCGACCTAGGTTATGCCATAATGTATCGATTCCTCCTTGAAATCCAGTTGCTTGTAAAACGCTGCCTGTTCTAGACTGGGGATTTAGAAAGTCTGAAATGAAATTATTTGCGATATAATCAGCATTCTGTACCAAATCAATAAAAGTAACTGAGGAAGTAGAATATATATACCAAGCAAAAACTAATGATGCAAATAATAATACCATGGACATCGTTATTTCTTTTTTATCTCTATTTAAGAAAAAATTGAATATATAAGCCGATGAAATGAAGCCTAAGAATATATAGGCTAAAGAGTAATGTGATGAAACCAAGCCAAAACTAAAAAGAGTGAAGCAAAGCCACCTTTCTTTACCTTTCATATTTGCACTAAAGATTGTTAGGAAAAGCAAAATGTAAAATAGTTCGCCGATCATTTGGCGTTCTAGAACTGCCACTTCCATGTAGAATACATTGTTGGATATGAAAAAGAAAATTGACAGAAGCGATGTAGCTTTGCCAAACTTTGATGCTGTAAGTTGAAATAGCCCTAGAGGAACAAAGGAAAAAATCAGCGGGAAGGCTATCTTAAAAATCTTAGTTCCATCAATATTTAATATAGTTGAATAGATAGTGGGGAGTAAAGTGACACTTAGCATTGTGTTTAATCTGTTTGATATTGCCGGATTCCAAGAATTATTAATTGTCATTTTAAATACTTGATATTCGCTAAAAATATCACCCGTTCCATGAAGTAGGTTAGAAAACAGTGTTACATGAAATAGAATTGCAGATGTTACTCCCAGAATAATAATTACATAATCCAATTGGGATGGATCAGAAGATATGAGTGTAGCAATAATGGAGACTGCTATGCATATGAACATTAATAATGTTACAACATTATTGGACCATAGTGTGTTTACAGAAAAGGCTCCAGCAACACTCAAGATCAAACATGATACAGATAGGGTAGTTGGTTTAAGATTCAATTTATGATTCAATTGAATGGGGAACTCTTTATGCGAAGCGGTTTTACTTGGTCTCAATAAGAATAAAAACGAAGATAAAACCAAAGTCAAGATTATCAAATATGATAAGGCAGAATGAGGATTTTGAATGCCGATTATTGGACTTAGCATATTAATGAAGAAACCAATTATCATGAGAAATGCTATACTAAGGCCTACTACAAAGACACATGCCTCTCCCAATTTAAGTCTTATCTTAAAAATACTGAGAATAATCAGACCGGGAACAAAAGTAAGATATACGTAACCAATAAGTTGCCTTACAAATGGAACATTAAAAATTATAGTTAACCAGAGTAGTATATTGCCAACAAGCAATATTACACCTAATTGTTTTTCCATTTAGTTCTCCACCAAGATCATTAATATACAAGCTTAAGTTCTTTATTTAGTCTGATATGAATACGGATTCAAGCTTCATAATTGCTATACCGAAAAAAAAGGA
>JAEOTN010000365.1 GCA_016839865.1 Promethearchaeota archaeon
CCCCCAATCAATGCACCACTGCTTGCTTCATCATTTGGTAATTGCATAAATCCAAGGTTGGAATTACCATGTTCAGTTCCATTGAATTGTATGTGATTTGTTAATAAGTCAGTTACTTGCCATGGGCCAGTTGCAATCATTGCTACTTCTCCTCGACCGAATTGACCAACAAAGTTAGCCCATCCTTGATCTGCCCAATCTGGTGTATAACTACCGTCTATTAAATCAAATAATTCAGTTAAAGCAGTTCTTGATACTGTGCTATTTAGAGCAATATTTGGAATTGTATAGTTGAAATCAGTAAAGAATTTCGCACTTTTTCCATAGTAATAAGGTTGAATACTAAAGAAAGGTCCTGCTAATGACAATGCATATGTCTCAGTAGCACCGTCAGCGACAGTTGCATTTAACAATGCAATGTTTGTATCAAATTCAGTCCAATTCCATGCTGTGTCGAGTGTTGGGACTGTTAATCCAGCCTTAGTAAACAAGTCTTTATTGACCATCATAATTTGACTGTCTACTAACTGTGGCATACCCCATATATCACCTTCATAAGTCATTAATGAGATTGAAGGATCTAAGAAATCGCTCAAGTTTTCGAAGTGATCAGTTACTGGAGCAATTAGTCCATCTTCTGCAAAGTCTGGGATATTATCTCGTCCTGCACGTACAACATTTGGTTCTTCGCCTGCAATATATGCTTGTCTGTATAAATTGCCGATTCCAAAGAAGTCTTTTGATTGGGCAACAACATCATAGTCAGGATATTCTTGCATAAACCAAGTGAGTTTTTGGAATAATACAGTTTCTTCTCCTGTTCCTTCAGTATACCAGAATTTGATAATTACTGCATCAGAAGCTTTTGGAACTTCTGCCATTGCATTATATACAAAGGGCATACTTGCGGTGAACAAGAGGAGCGATAAAACTAATAACATTCGTTTTTTCATTGTTTTTATTCACCTATAATAAAAAATGAATTAACTATCGGATCTGTCATGCTAATCCAATATGTTAATACAACTAAAATGGGACGTGACGATATTTAAAATACTTGGTTAAGTGTTGAAAGGATCCAAAAGGACAAGTTAGTAAATATTAGGAATTTTTTATTAAAACTGATTATTCTAAAATTGCTTTAAAAAACCAAAAAGAATCAGAATAGTTTTCGGTTGTGAATTAATCACAATTAAAACTACTATCAAAATGTACAGTCTTCAGATTATAAAAAATAAGAAGGGGGTGAAATTCTTCCATAATCCTTTCTGAATTAGACAACTGATCTGTATATTGAATTTTATCCAATAATATTAGTCGATAATGTAAAAATAGATGGGGGACAGCTATTGTACCATTCTAGCTGCATTAACTGCTTTTTCCCAACGCTTGAGCTTCTTAACTCTCTTATCGGTGTCCATTTTTGGATTAAATTCTGTGTAATCTAATTTTAATGCTTTTAATTCCTCTTTATCCTTCCAAAATCCTACACCTAAACCTGCGAGAAAAGCTGCTCCTGTGGCTGTCATATCTGCTTCTGGTGCACGTTTCACAACAAGATCTGCAAAATCCGCCATTGCTTGTATTTGAATGTCAGATTGACTTACTCCCCCATCTACTTTTATGCTTTTTATTTCAATATTTGCATCATTTTCAATTCCTCGTATTACATCATGCACCCGTAATGCTAATCCCTCAAGAACTGCACGAGCCACATGGCGTCGATGAGTATCGAGAGATAGCCCAAAAATTGCTCCACGAACATTATAATCGAATAGTGGGAACTGTATTCCAGTTGGTGTTGGCACGAAAATTACACCATCAGTATCCTCGGTTTGTTTCGCAAACTCGTTTAATAATTTAGGTGTATCAGAAAGCCCAATTCCCTCTCCTAACCAATCTATCAAAGTTCCCGCGGTTGCAACTTGTCCTTCCAAGAGATATGTAGGTTTTCCATCAATATGCCATGCAATCAAAGGATATAATCCTCGTTTGGACAATTTCGGTTTTTCTCCAACGGTTACATCTACAAAAATCCCTGAACCTTGTGATACTTTAACATCTCCAGGATCAAAACATTGTTGGCCAAATAATGCACATTGCTGGTCTCCAGCTGCTGCATGGATTGGTATCTCGACTCCAAATAAATTTTTGCTAGTCATACCAAATAATGCATTGGTTTCCAATACCTCAGGAAATCCTTCCATTGGTAATTTAAACATATTGCAATAGATTTTGTTCCATTCTAACTCAAAAGGATTGAATAATCCGGAACTGGAGGCATTCGTGTAATCAGTAACATGGGATTTACCTCCAGTTAATTTATAGATGAACCATGTATCTAACGTTCCAAAGAGGATTTCTCCATTTTTTATTCGAGCACTCAGTTCGGGCTTTTTATCTAGTAGCCACCTTAACCTTACCGTTGCTTGCGCAGGATCAAAGCGAAACATAGAAGTAGTTTTCATCATCACATTACTACTCAAAGCACTTACGATTTTTGCTATTCGTTTTAGAAAGCGCCATTTTCCGGCTTTATTCATTTTTTCACTAGTTTTTGCACACCGTATATCTGCCCAGCTAATAAAATTCGTGACTGGTTTTCCTGATTCTTTTTCCCATAAACAAAACGATGCTCTTTGATTACTGATTCCAATTGCTGCAACTTCTTCAGCGGAATACCC
The DNA here is from genome assembly GCA_016839865.1 of Promethearchaeota archaeon. The sequence continues at coordinate 2,685 of JAEOTN010000365.1, forward strand.
TTTTGAGAATAATTTTTTTACAACACTTTGTAATGCGTCCCATAATTCCAAGGGGTCATCCTCAATCGCTCCTTCTTCCGGATGTAGGGGATTGGTTTTTTGATACTCCCTAGCAACAATATTTGCTTGTTTATCGAATAAAATTGCACGAATTCCTGTAGAGCCAGAATCAATACTTAGAATGTATTTTTTTTCACTCATCAGAATCACACTATACACTATGTATGATGAGATTTGGTATTTAATCATTTAGTTACAGAAAAAGTCGAAACGGATTAATTACTATAACTCCATTTCATGTCCTTAACATCACAACTCTAATAGTTTAGTGATAAATTCCTTTCGGAGCCCATCTATACCGAACAGTTCCTTAAAGTAAAACTTGCCCTCTGAATGAATTACAGGAGTATATACCGTGCATCCTTCGATATCGCAGAAAGTCTGAATGAATTCTTCGTTATGCAGAAGCTTATCTACTACGGTTTGGTCCTCTACAGACCATTCTTCAAAAGTAATTTGTTTCTCTTTTAGCCAACTTTTTAGATCGACACATTTACTGCAATTATTTTTTGTAATCACATTAAATTCTTTCATGATTGATTCAAACGTATTTAAAAAACATCTTAAGTATTCCGCTTTATGAATTTAGAATTATCCCATGTTTTTCCCTTCAAAAAAATGGTGATTCCATAGGACTGCTTATCGCATATTAACTGTCTAATATAAGAAATCTCCGCCATTTCGTTTTTGTTTGATTTGAAGAATATTTAAATTCAATTTGTGATGAA
>JAEOTN010000366.1 GCA_016839865.1 Promethearchaeota archaeon
AATAGTCAATACCTAGTAATGAGAGATATGCTAATTCCGGATTTTTCGCTGCATACTCTTCAAATATTTCATGAACTGTAGTAATAGGGATATCTACTACCTTTTTTACTCCTTTCGGCCAGCTTTTGTACCATAACTTTTCTTCTTGACTCATTTTCACAAAACACCTTTTAATATTACTTTATGTAGATCTAACAATATAAAAAAGTCGTGTTTTTAATCCTTTATTATCCTTTTTCTTAATTTCAAAAAGACAAAACCAAAGGTTATGACACTCACACCCGCAATAATCCAAATAGGATATCCTGGAATGAAGGGGATAAAGTACAATTCCATTTGATGGCTAGCTTCTAGAATATATGAATCTGGTCCCCGATCTATTAACACTACTTGGACATAGTATAACGCTATTGTATAATTCGGGTTAGAAGGTGTATACGATATTTCCGAGAATGGACCTGGTGCATCATTAAAAGCTAATGTTGATTCTGCTGTGAATATTTCCGGATTATATCCATCCCGCGATACATAACTCTCCTGTGGACGCGTACTAAACAAAAATAGGTCAAATTCACCATCCGCAACCGCTGTAACATTGACTGTAAAAGTTTCATTGATTACTAAAGAAACAACATACATTCGAAAATCAAAAGTCTGCAATGGAAAAGAATCTGTATAATTACCCTCTCCTCCAGTTGCAATTACCATAGGAGACATGGAGGATAGCAATACAAGAATGATTCCGATACAACAAAGTGTTTTTGACCATGGTTGTTTCATATCATTTTTTCATTTTTTGTGCAAAAAAATGTTTGTAATTCGATAAGTTTTTTCTTTAAGGCAAATTGTATTAGCTAGGTGTTGATATGAGGCGTAAAAGTGCAGGAAAACGAATTTTATTTCCAGCTTATTTCGATGTTAATCGAAATAGAAGGATGGGAAGACGCCTCCCTAAATCTTCGTCTATTCCTTTACCAACTATTGAAGAACTTGCTGAGGCGGCTGTAAAATTAAAATATTCAGCAGAAATAGATCCAAATGCTAGATATCCCCGAACTTGGTGGGATTCCCCTGGAGTATTACTTATAGATACCAAAGGGCAGAAAAAGATTAGTGTTATGGAGAAGCTTGCTAAAGAGATTATCTCTATACGCTTACATAAAAAAACTGTAGATTCCTCATCGAAAAAGAAAAAGAAAAAGAAGAAGAAATAATGCACGAATTTGCCGTAGCAGACCAAATTTTTCGCTCTTGTATTGATACAGCGTACCACCATAAGGTAGACAAGATACTGGAAGTAAATGTGGAATTAGGGGATTTCACTCTTGTTGTGGAAGAATTACTCACATATTCCTTTAATATTGTTAAGAAACAGTCCCCCATTATGGAGGTAACAGAATTAATAATCACACGTACTCCGGGAATTATTGAGTGCAATGATTGCAAAAAAACAAGCGAAATCTGGTTTAATGAGGAGCAAGAAGAAGTTCCCAAAGAAGAAGCTGATCAGTTGGACAAATTCACTCAGAAAGTCCATTTAAATAAAGATATGCGATTTATGAGTGTCAACTTGTTTAAATGCAAACACTGTAACAGTAGAAATACCGATCTCCTTAGCGGTAAAAATATTCAAATAAAAAATATAAAAGTCCAAGATTAGTTGTTATTCATAACCACAATATCTTTAATTTAAAAATTCATTTTATGCGTGATTATTATGCGAACACGAAAAGACGTAGAAGAAATGGCATTGAAGAATGGGTGGATAGTAAATCCGAACGACCGTGTAGTAGAGGGTAATTTACGAGTTCAGAATAAGAACTTGGAAAAGTATGGAAAATTTTATTGCCCTTGTAAAGCCGAGAAGATAGACGATAATGTTTGTAATCCTTGCGTAGATAGCCCCGATGAGATAAAAGAGATGGGTCACTGTACCTGCAACCTTTACTTCGATCCAAACTGGAAGAAAGAAGAATAGAAGATCCCATGTCCTCGGGAAAACAAATATAGATAAATAACAGGATAGCTAACCCATTATCTAAATATAATTTGGATAGTGTGAAATGAATCTTCTTATTCTTATTCCTATTGTTATCGCTAGTTTAACGATTTCTACTGTTGCTATTGCAATCTATGTCAGGAAATATAAAAGTTCTGAAGCGATAACTGCAATTTACGTCATTTATCTTGCTTTAAGTCAAATTTTGGCAATGAAATTCGTAGATTTTTGGGGTTTATATGCTCCCGCAGCGGTCATTATTTTTCCCTTTATCTTTCAGTTAACTGATACAATGAATGAGCACTTTGGAGCAAAATCTACATATAAAATGATATTGATTGGTTTTGTGACTCAAGTTTTAATGGTATTCTTCATTGCAATTGGAAATTTATTAGATCCAGCCCCTTGGTTTGATAATGCAAACTGGCTTACATTGTTTAGTCAGCAATTTGGAATAATAGGAGCTAGTTGGATTGCATTTTTGGTTTCTAATTTCTTTGATTCTTGGTTTTATGATTGGGTAAAAAAGAAAACAGGAAGCAAAGCACTTTGGATTCGGTCTTTGGTCACAGACATCCCGAGTCTTGCTATCGATAGCTGCATTTTTATTACTCTTGCATTCGGAGTTTTCACCGCAACTCCTGATTGGGGGATGGTTGGTGAAACAATTCTCGGTCAACTTATAACAAAATGGATTTTAGGCGTAATCGACACACCTTTTCTCTACTTGGATCGATGGATTGTTAACTATAAGAGAAAATCAAAAGAAGATGTAATTTCTTCCTAATCTTTTTATTACCTGCTTTTTGCTTCTTTTCTATAAGCATCCATTTTACTTTGTTCAAATAGGTTACCCATTCCACCACCTGATACAGGTACCATTTTGAATACTCTTTGCAAAATCATGCTTATGGTGAATGAGCACATGAAGTAAAATGCCGTATAATTTATCCAGCCCATTTGACCGAATGTTAATGGACCTCCGCGAATAAGATCAGGTGATAACATCATATTGGTCAGCATTTGTATTGGTATAGTGCTTGGGTTCATGGGAGGTAATGCAATCGGTGGATTAGAAGGATTATCACCAGTAGTGATGACTCTAAAAAATCTACGAATAAGGGTAAAAATTAAGATCATAGGAACAAAGGTAATACACGTAGGTTTTAAACGCTCCAAAGACATTTTTTGCTGCATTTTTTGAATACTCTTATCTCGTCGTTCCCACTTAACGATTTCTTTTTCATATTTCTTGGGATTTTCCTCTTCGAGTTTTTCCAGCTGTTTTCTTTCCGCTTGGTGGTCTTTGATCCTTTGCTGCTTCACGAGCATCGTCTTTGGGTCGAGGAGAAGTTTGTTTAAACCAATTGATATTAGAGTAACACATATACTAATGAATATAATAAAAAACATAGCTCCTGGTGGAACTCTTAACCATTCTATAAATGATGACCATGTCATGATATTTGACCGTATGAAAGTTAGGAAATGAGAGAAAATAAAGGTTTTTTATCGGATTTATTTTCCTAAGAAACCCGAAAGAGTCGGATATTGCTCGGAAGCGGCTTCTTTTGCTATAGATTCGGCGAAATTCTGCATAATTCCAACCATAAGTAGCAAGCCTGTCCCTGAGCCTAGCGCTCCAAGGAAATCTGCAACGAAACTGAGAAGCCCTACTATAATTCCATTAATTATTGTTAATGCAGGGATGTATCGGGATAGAATCTTTTCAATCACCTTTTCCGAGGATCGGAATCCATCAATCTGCATTTTACTACCCAATATCTGACGGGCGATATCTCGAGGTGCTAATCCTGATACTTCTACCCAGATTCTTCCAAGCATGATACACAAGAACATGAAAATTGCTAAATATATGAATGCATGAAGTACAGGATTGTTACCTCCACCTATTTCCGATCCTTCTAAGAACGATGCAATTCCTTGAGGAGGTGTAAGGTAGTAAGCTATACCTCCAACAGGACGGAGCTGATCAGTATCAGGGATTCTATTAAATTGTCCTATTAAATCTAAAAACACACCTAACCTAGGTCGATTGAGACGGGGTCCAGCCTCTGGTCCAGCAATAAGTTGTGCAAAAAATAGTATATTTGCATATAAAGCTTGAACTAAAATCACGGGGATGTTACTCACATACATCAATTTCATTGGATATTTGCCCTTAAATCCGCTATACCCTTTGTAAGATAGGGGAATTTCGATACGCATAGATTCAAACCAAACAACAACGAGGAATATAATTACTGTGGTTACTACACCTAACATACTAGGGAGATTATCTGGTCGGAGGAAACTCTCCGCAACTGTGATATCTTTTCTTCCGATTAATGATTGAATAAAGGCAATTATTGCTCCCCGAGCAGGAGCGTCTTCACCACCTCCTACGCTAAAGAATGAGAATGCATTCCATAGAATTTGTCCGGCAACATTTGCACCAATAAATAGAGAGACACCTGACCCTATTCCCCAACCTTTTTGCAGTAATTCATCCATCATCATGAGGATCATAGTAGCAAAAAAGAGTTGGAAAAAGATCATTATTTGACTCGCAGGTGGTAATCCATCTCCAAAAGCTCCACCTAATAAATATGCAATAGTTTGTGCAATGGTTAAGAGTACTGCCATAACTTTCTGGACACCAGAAAATAATCCTCGTTCTACTGGATCACTCATATCCACGTTAATTATCCGACTTCCTACCAGCAATTGCATTACTAATCCTGCAGTTACAATAGGTCCAATCCCGAATTCGGTGAGACGACCACGTTGAGATGCTAAGATTACTCGCATCCAATAGAAATAATCTATCTGCTCTTGAATGTTAATCCCATACAACGGAACATTAGACATGATTAGATAGATGACTAGAACGACTGCTGTCCAGATGAGTTTTTCTTTGAATGAAACCTCTCTATCTGGTGCTTTGGCTTCTGGCATAAGACGAGTAAAAGGTCGGAAGAAACGAAGGAATCTACTTGGCATAATGAATTTCCTACTGAGATAAGTTTTCTAATGTGTTCCACATTACATGTGATCCATGGATCAATGAGGTTTTTTGGTGTGCCTAATTTATTTTTTTCGGTTCCTCCGTATGATGAATCAATCCCTTAACGATGAATCATAAATTTGAAATTTCTCCCCTCACGTAAAATGTACAAAGGATCCGTTGCCCAGCCAGGATAAAAAAACTGGTATTTTTCCTATAGGCACTGCCCTCCTAAGGCAGTGATCGCAGGTTCGAATCCTGCCGGATCCGTTCTTCTTTATATGAGTTATGATGAGGATTATGGCACAGATTCCACCTTTGTTGAAAAAAAAAGCATTTCTATTCGATTATGGAGATACGTTAGTTAAGTACTATAAAGGAGTCGAATTTCATCCTATATTGAGAGAATCCATTACAAAAATCTCAGAATTTTTTACCCAAAGTGGAATTCCTCAAGATAGTCTGGATACAATTTGGAAACGTGCGTTACGAGAAAATTATGAATCCAAGGATTATTGTGTGCGTCCATTAACCAATCGTCTAATTCAAATATTTCAGCTAAATGATCCAAACAAACAGATTTTGGAAAGAATTCAAGAGTTATTCATACAGCCAATATATTCCGTAGCAAAATTATTCGATGATGCCATACCTACTTTGAAAAGACTCAAGAATGATCTCAATGTGAAAATCGCTATCGTATCAAACACTCCATGGGGTTCTCCTTCAAATTTATGGAATAAAGAGCTCTCTCGGTTCAAATTAGATAGCTTACAAGAGTATATTGATATATCAGTTTTTTGTGTAGATGTAGGTTGGAGGAAACCTGCATCGTCAATATTTCAGTATATATTGGATACATTACACGTATGTCCAGATGATTGTGTATTTATCGGAGACAATCCAAAATGGGATGTTGAGGGTCCTCAAAAAATGAATATCGATGCAATTTTGCTAGATAGGAATCAAAAATACACAGATCTAAATGTTCCAAGGTTAAAAAGTCTAGATGAGTTATTTGAGTTTATTTAATTCTGCTTTTATGTTCAGTAGGTCCTCCCATAACTTGTGGAATAAAATACTCGTACTTGATGATGTATCAATAGTTTTCGGATGATGTAAGTAGGTTTCTTCTTTTTCAACCTCTTGCTGCCATCGGTTGTGCAATTTGGTAAACTCTTTTTCTTCTTCATCACTTAATGGAGATTTTTCTTTCAATTTTTTCTTATAGAGATAAAGTTTCTTGTGGATTTCTTCAGTTATTTTTTCTTGACGGTGAATTTGTGTCTTGGTATCCTCTGGAGCATTCATTTTAGCGAATTGATGTAACACCCAATCATCCGTTGGATTTCTAAAGTTTTCGTCTTTATTTAGTAATCCATACTCCTTATACAGTGCTTTTCGTTCTTCTTCCGTAGCATCTGTTGATATAGTAAACATTCCTTTTGATGCGTTTATTATGATTTTAGTAACTAATCGAATACTTTGATTACATGATGGACAACTATAGAGAAACATCTTTCCTTCAAGGAAATCCTTCGTAAGGATAGGGTCCATCCATGTATTAATAGATGCAAAATATGTGACTGAAAAGGGGGTATTACATTTGGGACATTTTAACGATTGACGAGAAATTCTTGTCATGACTGGAAGAAATAGAGTAATTCAAGATAATAAAAATTAGTAAATGTTACTCATCTTTAATGAATTCGGATTTATCTTTAAGTAATTCCGCTTCTGGTGCTGTGAATGAATTATTAATCCGTTTCATTAGCCAATCCTTGATTTGAAGGAAATTTTTTGTTAATCCTTTACCTTTCTCTATTGAAAAGGGTGCATCTTGATTTTCATGGTATGCTATATCCATCCATTTCATTACGGCGAGTTCAACAACATCCGATTTCGGTGCACTTCGAATTAATGGAATGAGCGCTCCTCGTTCTCGTACTTCTCCAATTCCTCCATACACGTTACGAGCAAGATCTTTATCCATTGCGAGATGAATGACTTTGTCGATTTTTCGTTCTACAAGGATCGTTTTTGTAATTTGGTCTTGTAGATTTGGAGGTCGAGCTCTAAAATCTTGTATAATTTTCTGAAGTTTCTGGTTTATCTCTTGTATAGCACTGAATTTTGACTCATCTTCTGCATATAAAGTTATCACCACATTATTTTCATCACCAATAATATGCATGAACACTTTTTCAGTGGGAGAATAAAACACGGCTTCATTACCTGGCGCATCTTCACCTGGTTTCATATGAACATGAATATTTCGGGTTGGTACGTCATTTGCTGCATGATAAGATAACTCAAATAATGCTTTTTTTGAAAGTGAGTCATATGGAATTTGAATGGATTTGTTTGTCCATTCTGCTTTGATCTTCTGAAAATGGTCTAATAGCACGATAACATCAACTTTATCCAATAGTTTCTTTAAGGAGATAAAACAATTCTTTCCTTTAAGAATTGCTTATAATGAAATATTGTATGATCTATGTGTATTTTTCCCATATATATCTTTGATTCTCAAGAGGGGAATTTAGTTTGCACTTTCTGATATGCAGCATGAAGTTTGGAAATTGCTCCAAGTATATCTTCTTTCCGAGCTCCTATTGCAGCATTAATCACAATATAGGAGTATGGATAATTCTTGCAAGAAGGACCAAAATTGGCAGTTTTTGGATTAACTACACGAGGACCGGTCACACGTAAGTTATATAAAATCCCTC
>JAEOTN010000367.1 GCA_016839865.1 Promethearchaeota archaeon
ACCCGTAAATTAGTATAACCATAAAGCGGTTCTACCACAATACATATTGGTATTTCCTCCTCTTGAGCGCGTTCAAGACCTGGGAAGAAATCACTCGGAACATGACCAAGACCTGTTCCTAATATAACTACACCATGATATCCCAAATCAATGATTGAATTCAGAATATCAGGATCACATCCTGGATATGAATACAGAATTGCTACTTTGGGATCAATTTTTGTATCTAAATAAGTATCTTCGATATCTCCGCGGGGTTTTACATCATTTTTGAAGAATGAAATGTTCTGGTTTGCATCTATCTTACCTAAAGGAGTATCACTAATGGTTTTAAAAGCATCTCGTCTACTGGAATGCATTTTTCTGACACGAGTGCCCCGATGTATAAGATTGTAGGTATCAGAGGTATTTCCATGCATACATACAACTACTTCTGCTAAGTCTGCATATCCTGCAATCGTACTTGCATTGATAATGTTCATTGGCCCATCGCTGGAAGGTCTGTCTGAACTTCTTTGGGATCCAACAATAACAATTGGTGCGGCAAGTTCTTTGAAGAAATATGATAAAGCGGAAGCAGTAAATGCCATTGTGTCAGTCCCATGCCCAATGATTACTCCACTTGCACCGTTTCGAAATTCTTGTAATATCGCTTCAGCTGTTTTTACCCAATACTCGGGCTTGAAATTTTCTGATTGAATGGAGTATATTTTCTTAGGTGTAAGATTGCAAATACTCATAAGTTCAGGGACTGCACTAAATAATTCCTCGGGGGTAAATGCTGGTAAAACTGAGCCTGTTCTGTAATCCAAACGAGACGCAACGGTACCTCCCGTTCCCAGTAATGAAATATTTGGTAATTCTTGCTTGGTTTTGACTGCAATTTCGGGTAGATGATAATCCCCCTTTTGATATCCAATCTCCGTTATTGTGCAATCATCATTAATTTTAACCCCAATATTATATCCTGTGTCAACTTTAACTACTAAATAATCCTCAGCGGTGTGTTCACTACGTGGCAGCACTACACCTTCATAAATAGAATTCCCTCGAGTAACTTTTACAACAGACCAAACTCCTACTTTTTCACGAATAAGACGTTCACGTAACACACCCTTATATCCGATTGGTTCCCGATCTGTATTTTTTTCCTTCACTTCTTACCCTCCTTGTTTAATAGGTAATGTTTGACTGCATAATCAAAAAGAGATGGAGTTTTTTTTGATAACTCCTCTTGAATACCCTTTTTGATCTCTTTAGCATCGATTTCCGATGTATTGACACCCTTCCTTCGTAAATATTTCATTGTTTCAGTTAAATATGAATAGAGTAACTTTGGTTTGATGCTGTTTTGCTCAATCAAGTATAGGAAATCATCTAACCGATGTTCATGAACAAGATTTTGTAACTGGGTAAAAGACAATCCATATTTTTCTTGAAATTCCTTCTCTAACTCCCATGGACGTTTTCCTACTTTCTTTTTGAGAGATTGAATTTTTTCTAAATCTAAATCTAAAGCGGGGGTGTCAGTATCAGGATATAAACGATCTTTACCATGAATAACTCTTAGAAATTCGGTATTCCCGTTTGGGAGTAATCTGCGCGTCTCTTGGGGCACACCGTCAAATGCATACTTCAATCGTTCAATTATTTTTTTCATGGCATGAATGACCCAAGTATCTTTTCCCATTGCGATACAATATGAGTCTTTCTCAGATAATTTCAACGCTGTACGTATTTTATTATTTAAATTAGCGTCAATTATTGGTAAAAAGTAAGGTTTGTTTTCCAGTTTTCTCCTTTGTGCATCGGAGGATATTTCATCGGAGTGAAACATGTGTTCTACTAAAACTCCACTAATTAAACTTGCTTTTTCAAAAATATCTTGTCCAAAATCTTTTCCGGGCTGTATTTCTAATCCTAAAATACCGTCAAACTTTGGAACACGAATTCCCATTACACTTAATCCATTTGGGATCGAATCCATAGGAAATTCATCTGTTAAATCATAATAAGTATGTTTTAGGTCGTTTTTCTGTGACTTTCGTTCTTTCAGCATTTTAGCAATTTGAATTAACATATCCTGACGTACCACTTCTCGTCGAGCAAGTGTGTCAAACAAATTAAGTTCTTGTACTCCTTTGATTTCTACACGATCCCCTCCTGAAATGCTGATATTGACATCTTGTCTAACCGATCCCCTACCGGTTCTACCAATTCCACTGAGTCTTAAGGTTAGTCCAATCACTTCTGCCAGTTTTTTCAAATCTTTCGCATTGTTGCAATCACGGTGGTCGGTAATAACTTCCACTAAGGGAATTCCTAATCTGTCTAAGTTATAGTAAACTGTACGTCCATGATTCTCTGTTTTCATTTTCCGTGCAGCATCTTCCTCTACGGTAAGATTTGTAACATTAACTTTTTTCCCATTCACTTCCACCCACCCATCCCGTGAAACAATCATAGTACGTTGAAACCCCGTGGTAATGCTCCCATCCAAATATTGTTTTCGTGCCACAATTCCAACATCTACTAATGCTGAACAGTTTAACCAATGAGATAATTCATATCCTGCGTAAATGGTGGCCATATCAGGCCAAAATGGAGGTTGCTCATCCTGCTCATATAAACACACATTCTCAGTATAAGCGTGATAGATCACTCGGTATCCTTTCTCATACTCAATAAGCATCCCTTCATCAAAATCTCCCATTTCTCCTAAAACTGGTCTAAAACGTCTTTCGAACATGTAATCTGGGGTATCTGTTCTAAGGATTGGTTTGCAATTGCAAAATAATTTCCTTTTGGATTTAATCTGGTGGTGCACCTCGAGACCAGCCCGAAATCCCAATTTTTCAAACGAAATAGTATCTGGATTTAGCATATCATCTTCACGAATATAGAGAATTATTGAAGTGAAGTGATATTAATATTCTTTTTCAGTTAATCCTTGGAATATTTGATATCCCCTAATATCTTCAAATGGCAAGATTTCACCGGCAATATTCGTCTGCATCACGTGTTTTATTTCATTAACGTTATCATATTCCCCTAAAGCCCAGCATAATTTTGCAAACGCAGTTTCTGGAATCATATCAGCGGGAACAACCCCTAAGTCCAAGAGGGTACGACCATTTGAATACACTTTCATCCCTGTATACCCCCACAGAGTCTGAAGTGCCATTACTACAATTATATCCTCTGATAGAGCCCTTTTAATTGATTTAAATATCAGTTTTGGAGCATGTCCCAATCCAGTTCCTGCGAGAACTATTCCTTTATATCCTTTATCGATATAAAACTCAATAATCTCAGACGATAATCCTGGATGAATATATACTAGAGCGCATTTTGACTCAATCTTTTTGGAGCATATTGTATCAACTTCATGATTA
>JAEOTN010000368.1 GCA_016839865.1 Promethearchaeota archaeon
ATAATAGAACTTCGAAGAAATCTGTAGATTTAACGATTACTCCATGTTTATTATACAGTTGACTGAGTTCTTCTAAGAAGTATGAACTGAATCTAACAAAAAAATCTCCAGAAAGTAACACTCTTGGATGAGATCTTGGGGAATCCATTCTAGGGATGGTTTGTATTTGTTTTACTAGTTTTTTTATTCCTTTACGAATTCTACGTATGGATTTCATCTCACTCAGAAACTCATTCCAATATTTATCTAACAGAAGTAATGCTCCTTCATTTCCCACTACCCGCAAGGCACTTTCAACTTCATGCATCATATCTCCTAAAATGATGAACCGGGGCAATGTTCGGACAATGTCCGTAGCTGCAAGTCCCATAAAATTATTGTATTTATCAAATGTGAAAATGAACATATCCTTTATTTCATTTCCAACGATAAAACTCTCCAGATAATCGTAATAATTACAAACCACACAAGGTTCTCCTCCTCTAAACATAAAGTATCCTATCACTTCTCCAGGTTTTCTCGTGTCAGCAAGATGCTTGATATGTCCTAAAACCACTGCAAGAGGGTTGCATTCCTTTCCTGATGAATGTTTTAATCCTTCTAGCGGATATTTGGGTAGAATTTCACCAGTAGTATCTGGATTCATATTGAATCCCCATTTTGATCCAATTTTTGCCATTATTACTGTGTGATATTTCGAGAATGTAGGTACACATATTTTTACACGTGGGTCACTTAATTTCAGAATTTCTCCCGAACTTGAGATAACATGAGGAGTTTTTTCTACAATTTCTACACGAGCAATTTGGAAGTCGTTCTGGTTGATTTGAGTATGTGTTTTTCGATAATTCTTTATTATTTCTAAGAATGCTTCTAATCGAGTTTGTGTTCCTGCATCAGCTTGATGAGCATCTAATTCAAGAAAGAGATAAGGTTTTGATTTCATTTGAGTTCTGACATAATTTTGGATAAATGCATCCACTGTGCAACTGAAACTGTTGATATACAATATAAATAAATTTGGGTATGATTTAGATAAATTCACGGCTTGCTTTACTAAATTCGCAAAATACCAAGGAAATTGTTGTGGATCAGATTTATCTGAATATGAGAGAAAGTCAAATGGTATTACATTCACTCCCATGCTAACCAATTTTTTGGGGATTGCTTGGGAAGTTTCCGCAGGATATGCATTGTAGCTTCTTCCCACGAGTAATATGCCTGTATCGCCATTCTCTTGAAGCTTTGTAAGTGTTTCAATTCCCTTAGTATGAAACTCATTTTCTACTCGCATTTGAACCGCACATGCCAATTTATATGCTCTTTCACACTGTCTAAGAGGTATATGGAATTCACTTGCAGTAAATTTCACTAATTCAGTGTTTGTAGTATATCCTTCGTCAAAATCCAAATATGGTATCAAAATATTCGCATTGCTGAATGCTTGAGATATTATGTAAGAACTAGCTTGAGTAATCGGGCAAAAAGTAGAACCTTCCCAGTCATCTTCTTTCGGCATTGTATGTATATGTGGTAAGAATATATATGGAATATTTTTCTTAACTAAATCTAAGACAGCTCCATGTAGAATCTGCATGGGATAGCATAGAGGTGCATGAGTTGTTTTTTCCATTTCTTCATCTATTTCTGACAAGACGACCTCAAATCCGAGTTCGGAGAAATAACTAGAAAATAATGGATACAAACTGTAGGTGAGTAAAGCACGAGGAATTCCTATTTTTCCCCGAGATCCCATGTTGAGTTTGATTTTTGGTTTTGTAAATAATAAATCGGTACGATATGCAACCAGATTCTCTTTCTCTTTAACTTTCGAAGTTCCTTTCCACATATGTTCATATTTTGAACATCTCCCACCGAACGGGAACTTTCTTCCCCCTACTTCATACTGTTCTATCGAACATAGATTCGTGCAAGCATGACAGGTGAAAGACCCAACATGATTCATCGGTTCTTGAATAAGTGATGATAACTTTGTATTATCACTCATCAGATTTATATCGTTAAGCTGGTGTTTTTCTTGTGCAATTAAAGCTATTCCGAAAGCACCTATTAATTCAGGATTAGGTGGGATTATAATCTGCATCCCGGTAATTTGGGCAAAGGCAAACCCAACAGCGGTATTTTTCGCAACTCCTCCCTGGAAAAAGATTTTTTTTCCGATAGGACGAGATCCCTTTACTTTATTAAGATAATTATTTGCGATGGAGTAAACTAAGCCACCAATGATATTATTGCGTCCATATCCCTCTTGCATTGCAGTTCGGATATCAGTGTTGATAAATGCGGCGCAATCTGCTTTAAACTGAACTGGATTTTCTGCTTTCATCGCTTCTTGGGCAATATCGTATACACTTACTCCCAAATCACATTTTGCACTTTCTTCTAGAAAACTTCCTGTTCCTGCTGAGCAACTTGCATTCATTGCATAATCGACAGGGACACTATTTTCAAGGAACATGTATTTGGAATCTTGTCCACCTATCTCAAAAATTGTTTCAACTTCAGGATCATAATAGGCTGCACCTAGAGAGTGTGCAGAAATTTCATTATATACAGCAGAAGTTCCTAAATACGCTCCTACTATCGATCTTCCTGAACCAGTTACTCCCACTAATTGGAGATTAGTATCTCCAACTGTGTCAAGTATGCTTTTGATTGAAACCTGTGTGGCTTTAACTGGATTACCATTCGTTCGTCCATAATGAGAAGCTATAACTTTATGTGTATCAGGGTCAATAAGAACAGCCTTTGTGGTTGTAGAACCAACATCAACTCCTAAAATATACGATTCTTTAGTTAATTCGGTTGAAGAGGCTGAATCAGGCTTAATTATCCTAACAAGATGACCAAATTGTTCCAAATTGGGAAGTGTAGTGAAGGTTTTTGAGATGTTTAATTTTGGACTCAAATGTTTTGGATTATCTCGGACAAGTAAAGCTGTTCCATATGCTTCAAAAACAGAACTTTCAGGTCTAATCACAACATCAACATCATGAAGATATCTGCGTAGAATCTGCACAAATGCATTATTCAATGATAAACCTCCGATGAGTAGAAGGCGTTTTACTTCAACACGAGATTGCCAAATTAAACCATTTACCTTATTTACCATGCTATAGAGAACTGAATATAGTATATCCTCAAGGTTTTCTTCTCCACGATTAAGTTTATGAGTTATATCTGATTTACAATGAACCGAACACCTTGAAGCTAAGTCAATTTTCTTTCCTTTTTCAGCTAGCTTTACTGCTTCCTCTAAAGATAAAGCTAATCGTTCAATTTGTTGAAGAAAAAACTCCCCCGAACCTGCTGCACATTTATCATGAGATAATGAATTTACTATATGTTGCTGTTTATCTAGAACATACAGAACGAACGCTTCTCCGCCTAAAGATAAAATTAAATCATAATTTTCTCCATCTTCCTGAATAGCACGCTCAATTGCTTCTATCTCGGAAATATCACCGAATGAACCGCATACACCATAGTAATTAGAATCATGTCCATATGCTTCAAAA
>JAEOTN010000369.1 GCA_016839865.1 Promethearchaeota archaeon
ATTTCTTCAGAATCAGTTTTTATGGATTCACGAAACACACTCATCGGTTTGGAGACAGTGATATTCATGCCTTTATCCTCTAAATCTTTCGCAGCTACCTCTAAATGAAGTGGACCCAATCCAGATAACAATACTTCGCCAGTGTCACTGCTTACACTGTATTGAAGGTTTGGGTCCTCGATTAGTAATTGGTCAAGATGATCTTGCAGAAGGTTGAGATTTTTAAGCATTTCAGGCTCAACAGCAACCGTTACAACTGGCTGACTCACATATTTCACGTTTTCAAAGGATGTCATTATATCCTTGAATTCACTATCGATGATGGTTTCTCCACTGCGAACACTTTTTAGACCTCCAACTGCTGCAATATTGCCAGCTGGGATCTCATCTACATTATCCATTCGAGCTCCCATATACAACGCTACTTTCATTATCCGTTCTTTGGAACCATGGTCGATAAGATACACTTTTTGACCCTTACGTAAAGTGCCCGAAAATACACGCCCAGTTGCGATTAATCCGTGTGTACTATATTTTATGTTAGATAGACACATCACGAGAGGCCCAGCGGGATCACAATTTAACAAACTTTTAGCCAAATTGGTTCTCATGTCTCCGTCCCATATTGCTTTAATCCGGTATTTTTGAGATTCCTTAGGATTGGGAAGGTGATTTATTATGGCAGATAATATAGATTCCCAAACTGGTAGAATCGAAGGAAGGTTTTCAAAATCATCTTTTTCATATTTTTCTGCAATATTCTGGAAGGTCCATCCATATTCAAGTATTTTAGGTAATGTGAATCCCCATTTATGTAGAGCAGATCCAAAGATAACGGAACCATTCTCTGCATTTACTTTCCATTCAAGTTGGTATTCTTTGATCGCAAATCGCTCTATTAATTTATTGAAAGTAGTTATTACTCTGTTGAGTTTGACCTTTATCTCGTCATTACTCATTTTTAGTTCTCGAAATAAACGGTCAATCTTATTTATGAATAATATGGGACGTACCGCTTCTTCTAACGCTTGTTTAACAACAATTTCGGATTGAGAATTGATTTCTTCTACAGCATCAACTATCACAACTACCCCATCTATTAACCGAAGGGCACGTGTTACTTTGCCACTGAAGTCAAGATGGCCAGGAGTATCTACTAGATTTATCAGAAATGGTTTTTCTGTTATTCCTGCCTCATAATATAACGAAACGTTAGCAGATTTCATGGTGATACCGCGTCGTTGTTCTTCTTCCAAGTAGTCTAGAGCACGTGCTTCTCCAACTAGGGACTCATTCAACAAACCTGCTTCTGCTAGCAGACTATCCGATAAAGTTGTTTTTCCGTGATCGATATGACCTACAAGACCAACGCAACGCAATGATTCTGGATCTTTCATTAAGCTCAGTAATTCTTCCGTACTACGTCTTCGAGACCCCATTTGAAACACCCAAAGTTAAAATCATGAAAAAAGGAATATGGCTTGTTACAATAAGGATAGATTATTAAAAAAGAAAATGGATTAAGTTATTTTACTTCTGCAAGGAGTTCGGTGATTACTCCAAGAAATTCATCCAACATTTCTTTAGTATTCTCACCCATCGCAGCAATTCGAAATGTTTTCTCTTTAAGTTGAGCGCCATATCCATTTACAAAGCGATATCCTTTCTCTATAGCTTTCTTAACCCAAGATCCAACATTGATATTTAAGTTGTTTGTTATTGTGACAACCGTGTTAGAATGGTATCCCTCTTCACTGAATACTTCAAATCCTTGCTTTTTAGCCCATTCTCGAACATGAGTAGCTAATTCTGCGTGGCGTTTGTATCGATTCTCTGGACCTTCTTCCTCCAAAATGTGATCAAGCATTTTATTCAATGCACGAAGTTGAGGAATTGCTGGAGTTGATGGAGTTTCATTGTTTTTTGATTTTTTCTGCATAGTGATGAAATCTAAGTAACTACCCCTATTAGGAACGGTTTTTGCTTTCTCAAAAGCCGCTTCCGAAACAGAGGATATTGCCAGTCCTGGTGGTAAAGCAAAACATTTCTGGGTAGAAGCAAGCACCACATCGATACTCCATTTGTCTACATCGATATCAACTCCCGCCATTGCAGATACAGCATCGACACATAAAAGCGCGCCATGTTCTTTAACAATTGGGCCGATATCCCAAAGTGGATTCATGACACCTGTTGAAGTCTCGTTTAGAGTTATAAATACGACAGCATATTTGTCTTTGCTTAATTCTTCTTTAACAAGTTCAGGAGAAACTCCCTTTCCCCATTCTACCTTTTTAATTACGGCGTTTTTTCCACATTGTTCAGCCATTTTCGCCCATCGATCTCCAAATGCCCCACATGGGAAGAAAATTGCCTTATCGTCAGGACCGATTAGATTTCGAACACATGCTTCCATTATTCCGGTTGCACTGTTCGTCCAAATTAATATGTCATTTTTTGTGTGTAGGAGCTTCTGCACCTTATTTTTTACTAAAGTATGTAACTCACGATACGGATTGCTCCGATGGGTGTCATTTGGCTTGGCTAACTCCTTTAAAACCCATTCTGGAACATATACTGGTCCGGGCGTAAACAGTTTGATCTTCTGTCCATCGTCCGCAAACGAATCATACGACATGATTAAGGTTATTAACGGGGAAAAAATAAAGGTTGTTCCTAGGAAGAGACGTCCACAATCTCACTTCCACGCACTTGAAATTGCTTGTCAAGGTAAATCAATAGTGAATGACCCTTATGTGTATATACTAGTGGGACAGGAATTCTCTGTTCTGGTCTATTAACTATGCTATTCTTAGCGATAACACTAATTGTATTCTCACACACAGGACACGGAGCAAACACTACCGTAACAATATGTTTCAAGTCGCCAATGATATGTTCGAATTTCAAATCAAATTCCTTTTGTTCATAAGCAAATCCTGCTTCTCGCTGTTCAAGCTTATTAAGATAAAATGTGGCAAAATCTTGAGAAGCTTCTTCAATAATTGCTTCCAATAATTGAAATTGAGTCTCTTGTTCGGAACCCACCAAATAAAACATGTTCTTAAATAAGAAAAAACAAATTTTACGGTCGGGTCTTTCTAAATGATATATTATTCCCTCAGATTGGGCAAGATTTTTCGCTTTTAAAACATCAATCGCAAACCGTGATTTTGAATTACTACTTTTAGACCATTGATAGAGATCCTCAAATCCCGTGGAAAACTTTCTAGCTACCTCGAAAATTAAAATCTGGTCTTTAAACCTATTCACGCTTAACAGATGGCTCACCCAATATCAAAATTAACTGAGTAAAAAAAAGGTGGAAAGATGGTTAATATCTTTTTATCTTGGGCTTGTTACTTGTTTTAAATTCACTGCATCTGGATATTTCTTTTCTAACAATGCTTGTGCAATATGATCCGCTGCTAGAGTGCCGACTTTAATCTGTGCTTCTTTGGTAGATGCCCCTAAATGAGGAGTAGTAATACAATTTGACAATCCAATAAAAGCAAATTCTTCTGGAGTAGCGGGTTCCTTTGAGAATACATCAATACATGCACCTCCAATTTTCCCTTCTTTCAAAGCAGTTGCAAGAGTTTCCTCATTCACAATTCCACCTCGAGAGATATTGATAATGCAACTAGTAGGTTTCATTATCTCAAATTGAGGAGTATCAATCATATTTTTAGTTTCTGGAGTAAGAGGCAAATGCATAGAGATGTAATCTGATTTTCTTAAAAATTCATTGAAGTCTTCTAATAATAGAGCTCCGTATTCTTCCGCACGTTCTTTAGTAATATATTTATCAAACGCAATAATATCCATGCCAAAGGCGTGTGCACGTTGTGCTACTAAAGCCCCGATTCGTCCCAATCCTAATATTCCGAGAGTTTTTCCTGATAACTCGGTTCCCTTGAATTTTTTCTTATCCCATCTACCCTCAACCATAGATTGACGTGCTACAGAAATATGTCTGGCATAATCCAGCATATATCCGAGTGTTAATTCAGCAACAGCAAGAGAATTACCTGTTGGGGTAATCATTACCACAATTCCTAATTTTGAACATTCAGCAACATCTATATTGTCATATCCAGTTCCAGCTCTTGCTACTGCTTTCAGGTTTTTTGCAGCCTCTAATACATTAGATGTTAATTTAGTTGCACTTCTTACTATTATGCCATGAAAAGAAGGAATTAACTCAATCAAATCTTCTTCCGTATGTTTAGTTTGGACAACTACTTCGAATTCTGGGTGTTTTTGTAATTCATCCACACCTTCTTGAGCAAGACTATCTGCTACTAATATCTTAAACTTAGCCATGTGTTTTTCTGGGATGACATACATTTTAATCTTCCGATGTTGGATATAGGATATATTCGAGGAAATTGTAATGAGAATCTGGAGGTCCAAAGGACGCATAGTTGTATTATGTATTTTTCTTTTTTCATTATGTTTAGCTCTATATAGATTCTCAAACCAAGAGAAGGAGATCTTTACCGATTATCCCGACACAGCAAATATCCTACAAGAAAATACGACTATTCACCTCCTAAGCCATCCAGGATGTTCCGCATGTATCGATGCTCTTGTAGAAGTTGATAGATTTTTATCAAATCATCCAGAATTTTCATTTATATATTATGATATGACTAATACTACGCAATACGATATGGCAGTTGCGTTTATGCAAACTGAGGAATTATATTGGCCTACGGTAGTGATAGAAATAGGATTATGCAAATATTTGATAAATGGGCAACACATTACTGCACCGATCCTTGAAGAAGTGTATGCACAAATTATTGATAATCCATCTTCCTGTCAAGAATGGACGTACTATAGAGAATTTAGATATTGGATTGCATTTGTAACTGGATTGTTATCTGGCTTATCCCCATGTATCATTTTAATCACCGGAGTATTTGGCACTTCCATGTTAACTCATGCGGATCTTTTTAAGCAACAGCAAGTATTGAATTTTCTCATCAATCCTGAAAAATATAACGAACGACGACGAAAAAAATCTGAAAAACGTGTCAAACGAAATCAGAAATTGATACAAAGGGGTAAGATTCTATTGCCAGATATTCCTTTTAAAAAACTCGACGTTAATTTTGATGGATTCCTTGAATTACACAATCCCCCTGAGGAATTGAGAAATGAATATGAAGAGATTTATGATATATGTCTTGATATACAAAACGGTGCAGAATCAAAAGATGGGTTAAAGACAGAAAAAGAAAACATCGATAAGGCTATAGCAAGGATAAATATCACAAGAGCTTTGGGTTTTTCAGGTGGTGTTCTCTTTATGTATTTTATCATAGGATTTGCATTCACATATTTCATTAATGGTGCTTTAGCAGTATTTAGTAGCCTAGTAATGAAGTTGTTATTGGGTATCCCACTAATTGCATTAGGTTTATGGCAGAGTATAGATGCGTGGAACGAAAATTCACGATTATTCAGAACTCCTGAAAAAATTAAGATGTTTTTCAAAGATATGGCTGAAAAACAATCAGGAGTGAGTTCCTTTTTATTAGGTTCCAGTTTTACCCTATTGAAAGCACCATGCATTGCAGGTATCTTGTTAAGTCTGATATTTTCGATTAACCAAACAGGCTCATTTTCTTTAGGCAGGATTATATCAG
>JAEOTN010000370.1 GCA_016839865.1 Promethearchaeota archaeon
AATCGAATACAATGTCAATAATTTCCCTGGAGTTATAATTCGTTTTACTAAACCTAAATGCACGGCTTTGTTATATAGCAATGGAGAATTAATAATAACTGGCTTAAAACGAACAGATTTCGTTCCAATCGTTATTAATAAAGTCACTACCAAGTTAAAAGAAAATGAAATTGCTGTCCCCGAAAATCCGGATTATAGAATTGTCAATATGGCAGTTAGTGGTCATCTTAAGAAACGAATCGATTTGGATTTAGCAAATGTGGTTCTTGAACGAACGATTTACGAACCCGAAGTATTCCCTGGATTAGTTTTACGAATGGATGAGCCACATAAATGTGTCTTCTTATGCTTTTCTAACGGAAAATTCGTTGCAACAGGCTTAACTCGAAAAGAACAAATAAAAGAATCAGTTGTAAGTCTTGGTAATCTCATAAAAACAAACGAGTTATTCATAGATACTGAGTAAAAACGATTAAGTAGTTTTAGATCCTTTAATTGAATTATACTGGATTTTTGGGTAGTTGAATCCAATAATATGTTTGATTGATTATTATGGACTACAATGTATTCATTCGTGGCATTTATAGTACTGCCTTGACCAAATTATTCAAAGATTTGGGTTATAATATAGTGTATTCTTCACCACCAATTAGAGATCGCTTTGGTTTGGAGGAATTTTCGAACGAGTGGAAAAATCCCTACACTAAACAAATTTTAATTAATGATCGCTATGATAGAGAAGGGATCTCTGTAACAACTACAAAAGAAATTTGGGAAGAAATAAAGGATGAATTTCCCCTTAATGGAACAAATTTTCCTAATATTCTTCAATACAATGCCAGATTTCCCATGAATTCTGTTTTTAAAGGAATTGTGGTGTCATCAAATAAAGCAAAGAATTTTTCCCTAGTTCGTCTAGTTCCCGAACGACAGAACGAATCTACAGAAGTTGAATCTCATTTTACAACTACAATTGGAAGAATCAATAGATATCTTGAAGTTGGGACAGAAAACATCTTTCAAACATCGTATGAAGACGTAGGTCAAACATATGCCTATTTAAACCAAGGGTTTACCGTTTCAGGGGATTTAGTGGTTCTTTTACCATTTCAACAAAAAGGAATAGTTTCAAAAAAAATCAAATCTAAAAATGAACGAATTCGGTTGATGAATATCATTGAGAAAACCACAACAAAAGATTTTGGTTTGCTCATACGAACGGTGGCACAATATGCAGGAGAATTAGATATTTTACAAGAAATTCAATCATTGGGCAAAGAGTATAAAAAAATTGAAAAGATGGTTAAGGATGCTGGAGATCAAATCGGTGAGATTTATTCAAATAATGTGTCCATTAATTATCTCTTCCCGAATAAAACAAAATATAAATTTGACAAGTTAAGGGATTCAATATTGCCTACTTTACCTTTACATCACGAAATTAAGGCGACAACAACAATAGGAGATCGTTCATCACTGAGGACTTTGCTGTTTATTGAAGAGATTTTAGAAGAGACCGGGGGAAAAGGATTTACAGAAAACATTAAGAATAAGTTCTTGTCATATTATTCATCTAATTTATACACACCTCGTCAAATTCTAAACATCCATCACCATAAAATCAATGGTAGGATACTTCACCTTCAACCCGGTCAAATAAAGCGAATAGAGCGACTTCGAAATCCAAATCGCTTACAAGTAATCTTGAGGAGAATTATCAGAAAACACGGATTGTATGATGGTTTAGAGATTCCTATTGAATCAGGGGATTATTCAATAAATACTTATGATCAAGGTTGTTGGCATTCTGAAACAGCTTACTATACTAAAGATAATGAATTGAAAGGATCCTACTTTAATGTAAATACTCCTATAGTGTTTCGTCCTGATGGAATCCATTATTTTGATTTAGAAATTGATGTCATTGAACCACTTAATCAAAAACGGAAGATAATTGATAAAGAATTACTGGATAAGTCTCATGAATTAGGTATTATTACAGATAATCTCTATGAGAAATCTCTAAAAGTTGCTGAAGAGTTAAAAAATAAATAAAAAATTTTTTAGTTTGATACAACCGTACCTTCAGTACTTACATGTTCCTTGAGAAGAAATGCTCGTAGCATGAGGATTAATCCTGCCATAAATGTTAACATACCCGCAATTTCAATAAAAATCTCAATCAATCCGCTAAACACTAACCCTGCTGCGAGATTTAAGACAATTCCTGTTACAGCGATTATTAAACTATAAGAAAATATTTTCATTCGAGTTTTAGTTATTCCTTTTGCTTTTTTCGAAATTAGTGCATACTTTATTATAACAAACAGGAATATTGCGAGACGATATATATTTATAGCGATAAACCAGTAGATGTTAGTATCCGTTCCAACAATACCTGATGCATATTCACCTTCATCAATTGTAGGAATCCAAATTAAATATCCTGCACTCGAGAGAAGGAATAAACCTCCAGATAATGCTAAATATGGAAAAGTCATTGCTTCTTTAGCGGAATATTCGAGAACAAATTCTGTTTGTAAAAGAAATGACAATCCTAAGTTCATAAATATGTGACCTGTTATCATCAATGGGATTATTGCAGGTTTATAGATACCATATATATGGTATATTGTATAAAAGAGGAATCCTATTGCTCCAGAGAGGTAAAATGCTGTAAATAATCGATTTAACCAATATTTCGGATTTTTCCTAATGACTATCGAACCACAAATAACTGCAGTTAACACAGTTCCCACTGCTACGCCAATTTTTAACCAATTTAACCATTCATCTGCCATATTGATTCACTTTTTTTGGGGGAAAAAAAACACCGTATGGCAATAAGAAGGAATTTAGCTCTTTAATAACTTACATCGATTCGTTAACATTCGCTAAAATATTAAAAAAAGAAAAATTAGAGATTATAGTTGCCAGATAAGTCGGATAATAAAAATTGAGTGACCAAATCGGTCGTATTCTCCAGATCTACTAAATCTATTGTTTCAATCATTGTGTGCATATAGCGAAGAGGTACTTCGAGTAATCCCACTGGAATTCCTTCTCTAGTGACCTGAATGATTCGTGCATCAGTTCCTGTAGGGCGATGAGCGGAGATTACTTGGAATGGTATTTTATGTTTCTTTCCTATCTCAATAAGAAGCTTTGATATTTTTGGATGCAAGTTTGGACCTATCGCTACCGTTGGTCCTTTTCCCATTTTCACATCTGCAAAATCTGATTTCTTCAGATTGGGATGATCAAATGCGAATGACACTTCTAATACTAAAGCTAATGTGGGATTAATCCGATATCCAGCAACAGTCGCTCCCCGCACTCCAATTTCTTCTTGTGTTGAAAAAGTAAAAATTATTGTATGTTTTGGTTTATCTGGTAATTTGGAAATATTTTGTAACGCTCGGATTAATACATAAACACCGGCTCTATCATCCATGCTTTTTCCATTCACTCTTGTGCTATTTGGAAATTCTTGCATTTTCTGATCAAATTCCGCGAAATCTCCAATACTTATATATTTTTCAACCTCTTCCTTGCTGCTTAATCCTAAATCAACAAACAGATCTTTTAATTCTGAAGTCTTTTTTCGTTCATCTGCTGGCAAGAAATGAATAGATTTCTCTCCAAATATTCCTGGAATTTCTCCCTTTTCGCCATCTATGAGGATTCTGGTTCCTGGGAGTAGTCTATTATTCTGACCACCTATTTGCGATACTCGTAAAAATCCATTCTTATCAATATATCTAACAATGAATCCAATCTCATCCATATGAGCACTTAAAAGAACGGAGGTATCCTCTGGAGTTCCGTGTTTCACTCCATATTTGATCCCATACAAATTTCCTATAGTATCAGAAAATACTTTGTCACAAAATGGAGTTATAACTTCTCTTATATATTTACTAATCTTTTCTTCATGTCCAGAACACCCTCTAGTTTCAGATAGTCCCCGAAGTAATTCAATATCCCAAGTAGGCTCTACCGTTTTAGGTTCTGGTGTAGGTTCCGGATCTTTCTTCTTTTCTAGAGATTCTTCTATTTTTTCGTTTCCCATGTAAAACACCTAGGATATTCGATTAGACCTTATCTAATTAAAACTCATTCATACTTCTTATTTTTAAACTTCTGAGAGTAAGTAAATGTATGAGTTCCCCCCCTCAAACCAATGAAGCTGATAATGACTCATTTGAGAACAATTTATTTACTGAAATTCTCAAAAAGCATTATGGAGACTCCTATCAAGATGAATTGAAAATTGGAGAAAAAGATACTCGACCTGTGATCATTGTAGACACACGAGAAAAGAGTAGCAGAATTGGTAAGAAGCTAAAAGATCTCGGAGCCACTGTGATAATTGAGACCCTTGATGCAGGAGACTATTTATGTTCGGGGAATACAGCAGTTGAACGAAAAAGAGGGGATGATTTTCGTTCTTCGGTATTCGGAGGCTCGAATACGAGCAATGTATTTGAACAGTTATTGAGACTAAGTGATGCTGTGGAAAAACCAATTCTGATTTTAGAGAGTTTTGATAAAGCTTTTGGTCCACCAGGGGGAGAAGAACGTGCTAGTTCGATATATGGTGCAATGATGGCAATAGCACTACGATTAGGTATTCCAATAATCCCTACAAGAAATACTACAGATACAGCGACCGTATTATATCGTATAGCGAAACGTCAACAAGGAGAATACACAGATCGGGGCATTGCTCGCAGAATTCCAAAA
>JAEOTN010000371.1 GCA_016839865.1 Promethearchaeota archaeon
ATGTAACTCCTGTCGATGTTCAAAATCAGTTCCAAGCTCTTCCAATCTTGTGATATTAATATTATCGATAGGTTCAAAATCATTGGTGTCAGGAGGTACACTCATAAATGAGGTTAACTCTGGCACCATGATTCCCAAATAAATACCCAAATAAGCGCCACCAAAAGCAACTGGAACCATAAGAAACAATGTCAGAATGATCTTCCGAGTAACTTTTAGGTTTTTTCTTCGAATTTTCATGATACAATACTATCGTTGTTTGTCTTTATGAAAATTACTTAACAGATGTCTTCCCATGAATCATGATGAATATAAGACAGAGACATCTTCTGAAAAATAAGGAAATTAAAAGTCTTCAACAGATATTGAATGAACATTTTCATGAAGCAACCATTACAGAATTATTTACAGAGAAACCAAAGGTAGAGTTCCTAAAACTCGACAATCGTGAGGAAATCATCGTGATTAATAATATTCTGAGTTTTTGGATTACTAAGGAACGGTATATTCCGTGTCTTACCCTTCTAATTAATCCCGACATAGATTTTAGGATGAAATCCGTGACGGTTGACAAGGGTGCTATTAAATTTGTAGCAAATGGGGCCGATATCATGCGTCCGGGAATCACACAAATCGATGATGATATCAATGAGGGTGATGTCGTAAAAATTAAAGAAGAGCTTCATGGAAGAGCATTAGCTGTCAGTGTTGCAATGTACGATGCCCCTACTATGCAATCCATGCAAAAGGGGAAAGTTCTAAAAAATATACATACGGTTAATGACCCTATTTGGGAATTTTCAAAATCTTTTCGATAATTTTATCCTTCTACACTAATTTTTGCAGTTGGATCTTTTTCATACCCAAAATATCGTCCGTGCATTCCAAACAGTATATATTCTGATTTTTCTCCCATCAAGGCACCTGAAAAATCGCCTACAGCTCCTCGAACTATTAGTTTTTTATAATCTGGTAAAAGGTACCCTATATAATCTAAGGAAAATCCAACAGTCTCGGAGAAATCTGCATTTTCATCTGCTAACGTGGATTCTAATTCTGCTTTATTCAAAATAACATCGCAAAAATCAGTGATATCAAACTCCAAGTCATCATATTGTTGAAATAACTTGTTTATCATCGCATTTACATATAATCCGGCTAGAACTGGGAAAAATGGTTGCTGAGAATACTTTAATAGTTCCGTATTAATGAATTTGGAAACTTCTCCAGGAGTAAAAGGACGCATAGTTTCCACCAATTCTACAAATTCTTGATAAATTTTAAAGATCTTATCAAGTATGTAATCTGGGGTATCGATCGTTGCCATTACAACCTCTGCAAGTAGTTCTCGGAAGCGAAACACTTCTTTGGAACCGTCAATTATATCTGCTAAGACCAAATTTACCCACTAAGATAATCAAGATTGAATCTGCTAAATGAACTACCATCCTTTTCAGAAATGGTTTTTTAGGTTTAAAATTAAAAACATTAAACACTAATGGGCAGTCCAATCGCCCTCTATCCCCTATCTGGAATGATTTAGGGACTCCTTTTCATCCTATTTTGTTGTAGACAGGCATGCTTTTTATTAACGAGGACACCAAACCAACCTCATTTTTTCTACTTTCGAAACGGATCTTAATTTTAATGTGTCCCACCCTTTTTAAAAAATGAGTGTGCTCCCCAAATTCTCATTTTTTTGCTAAATAAATTTCATATCAAAGATGCTGTTCGGATAATATCTTTCGAGTCACTTTCTTCTTATTTCTATCAATATCATATAATCTCCAGAATATGAAAACTCCAATTGCCATGATTATGGTAGGAACTACGGCTAATTGTATTCTTAAGCCCCATATTGCAAGTGGTGTTTGGGATAACTCTCCAGGATCATATCCAGTGAATGTATGAATAAAAAAGAAAGTAATTGCTTGAATTATTAATCCTAATCTGGCGAAAAATGTGCGAACTCCAATTATAAGACCTTCCCGTCTTTTTCCAATCTTAGCAACCAATTCATCTACTATATCTGACAAAATCGGTGTAAATTGCATCCCAAACGCGATTTGTGCCACTCCCATGAAACTGATGAGAAAAATCACAGTTATTTCATTCGAGATGAATAGGAAAGGAAAACCAGCACACACAATTAAAATCCCTCCTATTACTATCGTTTTTCTATTCCCAATCTTCCGAGTTATCCAATTCCAGATAGGAATCGATAATAAACTGCAAATAATTGGTGTTATAAACAGTTTGTACTCTGGTTCTACAGGTCCGGGTTGAATTACGAAACGATTCAGGTAGGGTATTGAACCAACCATCAGTAATGTTAAACACTGATAGCACACAATCAATATCAGGTAAGCAACATAATTTTTATCTTTCAATGAAACCTTTAGTGTAGCTAGAAAAGGATATTTTTCTTCCTCACAATGTTCATTTTCATCATGAATTTTCTCTTCTACGCAATGTTCCTCACGTTCAATCATATCAGGTGGTTCTTTGGTGCCTGGCGCGATGAACATTCCCAACCCGACTCCAACTATAGCGACCACAACGGCAGCTAATAACCACGAATATTGATTGCTATATCTTCCGACTATTGAGGGGACTATTACACCTAATACCGTTCCAAACGTGGATGCAATCATTCCAGTTGTTGCTTGACGCCGTCGCTCTTTATCTGTTCGAAATTTTTCGGATAATAAGCTAAAGAAATTTGTACCAAAAATTGAAAAAGCAGTATCGTATAAAATACTTGAAATTAAGAGCCACAACATTAACCAGAGCGCATCATTTTCAGAATCCCATTGAGGAACAGCGAACATCAATATAAATGCAATACCCATTAATGGGATTGCTCCCAGTATCCACGGTCGCCGCTTTCCCCACCCTTTTCTCGTCCACCACTTTCTAGGTTTATCTGAGATGTGGCCAACGATGGGGTCGTTAAACATGTTATATACTGCGTAAATGATGAAAGAACTACTTATCCAAATGGATTTTAACCCTACTTCGTTTTCAAAGTAGTCAAAAACCCTGGTACCGAATGCTGCTAAGAAAAACTCTGTAACAAAATTCCCGAAAGCAATAGAAATATAGATTCCAAGAGAGTATCGATTAGTTTCGTTTACTGAATTATTCGCCACTCTTTTTCATAATTCTCTCAGAAATTATGGTAATAAATCTTCCCTTTAAGATACAAACGGTGAATAATCATGACTATTTCCTCAATTTATAGGAAATTTTTTTATTGTATGCACGGTTACATCCATGTAATGTCTCGTCATCCCCATCAATCCCGACAATATACTCAAGTACGACCGTTACCCTCGCAATTGGTAAAATCTCTTGGAAAACCAATCATGGTTGCAATCAAGATTCGCAATCGTTTCATTAAAGGAACCTTAAGAATGTTTGATATGCATCTAAACTTGATTATCGAAGATGCAAAAGAGATTATAAAATTGCGAGATGGAACAAAAAAAGAACGACAATTTAAGACAATAATTCTGCGTGGAGACTCCATCAAATTTGTCGAAACATCCGGAAAACGAATTTATGTGAATGATGACGAGGAAATTGAGTTCTGAAAGCATAAAAAATAAATGAAATGCATAATACAAACACGAAAGGAACCTTGGTGATAAAATAATGACGAAAGGAACACGGGCCTCAGGTAAGCATAACAAAGAAGGTAACCATATTCGATGCCGTCGATGCGGTAGACACTCGTATCAAAAGAAAAAGAAAGAATGTTCAGCATGTGGCTTCGGTAAAACTGCCAAATTAAGACGATATGGGTGGAATGTAAAGACTCGACCATCATACGGACAAAAGTCACGAAACAACAGACGCGTTCAAGTAGAACAACTTAAAACATAATCCATTTATCTAAAAGAGCAATAATCATATATCCGCACTCGTCCCAGACATCTCTTTATCATTCTAAAATTTTCTTATCATAACTTCTTTGTACATACTTCTAACGCCATTTTATCGTTGTTATCGTAATGAATTTATGTTTTCAATTAAAAAAAGGTTGAAATTGTATTACTCTTCTAATTTTCCTTTCCATAGTTTTAACAGATAATATGATCCCACACCAACAACTGCAATAACTCCAATTGTTGTGAATAAAACTATTCTAAGACGTAATTGCCGAGCTGCGTCAAATTTTGTAATTGTCACTTCTTCAGAAGAGAGGTTTCCTGCAATATCACGAGCATAGAATCTAATAGTAATATCCCCATACGGTAATGCATCCCACGCAGTTTGATTAATGATGCCATTTTCCGTAAATGTGTAATTGGTCAATCCTCCATCAAGCGTATACCACATCTCCCAAACATACACATCGATGACTTCTACATCGAATGAAGGCGCATCATCATATTTCCCGCTTGCTATCGGTGAATTAATGGTTATTTGAGGTGCTCCGTCTTCCGCGATTGGCATATAATCAATGGACCCTGCATCACCACCTATAAAATAATATGGGGTATCTACAATTCCATCCTGTGGGGACGTATCAGGACCAGTATGATTATCCCAATAATTCCCAAATGTCGTGCTGTTCCATGTGTTATCTGCTGCCCAATCCTCAGCGTGCAACTCGTTATTCACAAAGAAATTACCATAGAGTGTGTTATTATCGGAGTTTGAATTAAGGGATATTCCCAAAGTATTATTGATTAACGCATTTTCAGTAATGGAACCAAAATCACAATCCACTTCTAAAGTTATACCCATAATTGTGTTGTAACTGACAATATTCTCCAAGAGTATGCTATTATCACAATCATCGTCTAAATATATCCCGTTTTGGTTGTTATTTACCGTGTTTCCTGATATCACGGTATTTTGACAGGCATCGTACATATATATCCCCTCATAAGTGTTGTTGTTTACTGTGTTTCCCGATATTGTGTTATTAATGCTATCCCATTCTAGATATATCCCGAATTCGTTGTTGTTTACCGTGTTTCCTGAAATTATGTTGTTTTCACAGGAATCGTAGAGTAATATCCCTATACTGTTGTCGTTTATGACATTACCAGATACGGTGTTATAATCGCAGGCATCTTCAGTAAATACTCCTTCGATATCGTTGTCGTTCACGATGTTTCCTGATATGGTGTTATTATTGCATTTATATTCTAAATTTATCCCGTGAGCGTTCCAGTTTACTGTGTTCCCCAGTAGGGTATTGTTATTACATTCATCATACAAGCGTATTCCATAATTATCATTATTAGAGCAAATATTGTCTATCAATCGAGAATTATTTACATTATCAAATGAGATTCCGTTTCCAAAATTAATAATCGAGCAGTTTCGAATAACGAAAGAAACGTTTGATTTTTCGATCAAAATTCCATTAGATAATATTCCAAAACCATTAAGTCTAAGATTTTCAATGACATAGGGTGCTGATTCCGTTCCTTCACCTGAGCACCATGGTTGAATAGCTGCCCATGTCCAATTATTGGCTCCCATTCCAGTAGCAGTATCATCGATATGGATGGGTACTTGCGGTGTTGTTGGATCTGAACAATTATTATTCGCTATAATATTACCGATGCATTGCCATTCATAAACACAGCCGTCTTCATTATCATTCAAAGAATTATCTGTAATGTTATTATAGTCACTTGTGTAAAGCACTACCCCAAAATAGTCCCTGTTGATCGAATTATCTTCTATTGTGTTGTTATTTACGTCGTTCAACATTATTCCGGTAATTTTATTATCGTTTACGGTATTATCCGAAACAAAATTCCAATCTGAGTCACTTATCAAACTGATCCCGTATTCCATATTGAATTTTACAGAATTTCCGGTAATTGTGTTGTTGTCAGAATTTTGCATAAATATTCCAGCGTTTTGATTGTTAGTAACAGTATTGTTGATAACTCTATTATGATGATTACCGGCTAACCAAATTCCATGATTATTAATGATTGGGTTTGTATCTCCAATAACTAAGTTGTCTGTGACGTTATTGTGAAAACTACTTGAACTTATTACAATTTCACCTTCAGCGTTGTTTTTCACAGTGTTGTCGTAAATTGAATTATTAGAGGAACCTCGCAAATACATGCCACGCCAGCAATTTTCGACTGTATTGTTGAAGATCTCATTGTTATCATTACCACCATCTAATAGTTTAATACCTCCATTTTGACCGCTCATTTGATTGTTGTTTATATCATTTATATAATTGTATGCAATTGTAGAATTGGTGACTCCTTCATAAAAATAAATTCCATTGTACCCCACAGTTGTAACCGTATTATTCTTGATATGGATATCGTCTCCTCCATACATCAATATCGCATGACGACCAATATTTTTAACCACATTTTGTTCAAT
Organism: Promethearchaeota archaeon; assembly: GCA_016839865.1. The sequence continues at coordinate 6,379 of JAEOTN010000371.1, forward strand.
AGTGATATTGTAACAGTTGTATCCTTGTAGTTGAATTCCACATCCATACGAGCTAGTCTGGTCTATTGTATTGTTATAGATCACACCGCGTGAACTATTCCACACATCTATACCCGCTCCATAGGGATTAATTCCAATAATGTTAATGTTCATCAAGGTGCAGTTCTCTATGCGGAAATCTACA
>JAEOTN010000372.1 GCA_016839865.1 Promethearchaeota archaeon
AGTTCCATTTCTATCAACTATTAGCTTCTGTCGTTGACTTAAAAATTTTGATCGAATTAAGAAATAAAGTAATAATTAAGCTTCAACTTGGGATTAAAAATATTGCAGATGCTAAAGCAAAGATTTCAATCAAATAATGCATGATGATTAAAGGTAACAGTCTTCGTGTTTTCATATAGATAAATACGATCACTAGTACTAATGGTAACGTCCAAATCGCTCCATAAAGTAATGCTTGGGAATTTAACTGTAAAGGCAGAGCAATATGTTGAATAGTAAATATAGGTACTACGATCAAATATGCCTTCCATTTTGAATCTGTTATAGCCTCAAATCTAGGGAATAAGAATCCGTTGTAGAACACTTCTTCGGTAAAAGCCCAAAATATCGGAAATATCGAAAAACTGTAGATTAATCCAACCCAATGAATCTTCGTAATTGATGTAGGTGCAGGGAATACACCGTAGATTAAAAATCCACATAAAACTATAGAACCAAATGATATAGCTCCTGCAATTACGTAAAATAATAACCCGAACAAGATATCTCTTTTAAGTTTGGATTTTTCATATGATATAAGGTCTCGAATTCGAATCCCTTCTTTCCGAACACTAAGAAACACAGCAACTAAGCAACCTAAATCTATAAGAGTACCATAAACTATCCACCATTCTCCAGCGGATTGCCAAGGAGTAGGATCATTTACTATCTTGAAGACAATTGAGGTTATTCCTTGAAATATTATTGCTAATATTAACCTTAATGGGAGAATGAGGAGAATCCTCCAACTTTGTAATTTTCCTTCTTTAATTTTTTGCTGTAATTCTGGTTTTGAATTGATATTTTCCATGTAAACCACTCTATCCAAGTCTTATATAATGCATTTGGATAACAATAATTGCTAATCTAATACTTAAAAAAGGGTAATAAAAAGAAAAACAGTTACTTTCTTCTGCTACACTAACTGTTTATTAATTATGTAACTTATTCTGCTTATAGTTGGACTTTATTAATGAAATAAATCATCCCGTTTTTGTGATCAAATATGACTGAAAATCATAGCATAGAAAGAAAATCAAATTTTCTGACAAATCGTATTGTATTTCTCATTCACCTTTTTCTTTACGCAGGAGTCAATTTATTATTAATCCTAATATGGGGATTGACTGGAGCAGGAATTTTTTGGCCAATTGGTCCCATTTTTGGATGGGGAATTGCAATAGCCCTCCATTCCATCACATACCTTGCATATAATGATAAAGTAAAATTTCTTTCCAAAATCGTTCAGGAAGGAAATCGGATGAAAATTCTATTCATGTATCATTCTACATTATATGTTTCTGTAATGCTACTCCTGATCTTTGTTGATATAATGAGAATTCCTGGTGGATTTACAGGAAATTTTGTGTATGCGATTGTAATTTGGGGAATATTAGTCCTTATCCATGGAATTGGATTTTCGAGTTTCAACAAACTCATGGATAAACATATGGTTGAATTAAAAGAAAAAAATCCAGGGGCTTCTGATAAAAAAATCCGAAGGGATGCGAGTGTTAAAATCGGGAATACTATCGCAATTTTAATGCATATCGGATTATTTGTTGTTCTAAATGCTTTATTATTTGCATTTCGATTTCCGAGCTTGGTACCTGCAGATCGTTTAAATTTTGTAATGGGAACTGTTGCATGGGCTATAGTGTTGGCATTGCATGTAATTGGGTATCTAATTACGTTTTTTACCAAACTGCAATCTAAATGGAAAGTACTCATTATAAATACTGCAGCGTTTGTAGCGTTTGGATCATCTGTTATCATAAGGAATTACACAATTGATGCAGAATTATTGTTATTCTGGCACTATCCTGTTGTAGTAATGGGTATTTGGATTGGAATTCTCATAGTAATTAACATATTATGGAATCCTCTTTTGAAACAAGCTCAAAATAGAATTAGAAAAAATGATCGTACAAGTGATTTAGAAGATTTTGAAGTAACCACAAAAGCGAAAAGAATGATATACCTAGAATGGTCTTTGGTTGCCCACTTAGTTATTTATATTGTAGGATTATTTTTAATGAATAGTCCAAATCCAGCATTCTATTCTCTCTATGGATTAGGAATCCTATATATTCCAGCTCTAGGATGGCTTATCGGATTAGTAATTCACGCTATGGTAGTTCTTATTATCTGGAAACCCGTGAAAGATAAATTAAATATTTCACTTCTGATACATCTGACTATCTATATTTTTGCAGGAATTCTTCTAGTTACATTGAACTTAGTATTAACTCCTGGAACAATTTTATGGAGTGCAATTGCGCTAGGAGGATGGGGATTAGCTTTAGGGTTCCATTTGCTTCTAAAAGTCTTCAAAAAACGCTAAATCTTCTTTAATTTTCTTTTTTCCTCTATATAGCCCAAATAAAGAAACATTTTTTAAATTTCAAATTATGATTCAACCGATGTTAATTATTTGCCCTATCGCTGGAGTGGGGTCTCGATTATTTCCAATCACTAAAGATAAACCAAAAGCGATGATAAAACTAGCGGGAAAACGGATAATCGATCATTTAATGGAAAAAATTGGAAAGACCTTTTCAAATGGAACACAAATCTGTTTTATTGTAGGATTTTGCAAGGAGCAATTAATTGAATATCTCAAAAAAAATTATCAGTCACAATACGATTTAAAATTCGTTGAGCAGAAACCGATAGGATTTAAAAAAAATATCCCGTTTTATTCGGGTTTAGGAGATGCAATAGCCCTTGCTGCAAAATTTGGGAGAGATGAAGATTGTTTTATTATTCTTCCTGATCGTTTTCCATTAGAAGATTACACACACATAATTGAAACCTCAGATGAAAAGCGATTGGATGGATGCATCAACGCTCAAATGGTTGAGGATCCTCATCACTATGGAGTTATAATTCCTAGTTCAGATGGAACAATTGATACCATCATTGAGAAACCCGAGGAACTCATTTCGAATATTGCTGTTTCTGGAGCATACTATTTTCGATCAAATATGTCCGCAGAAATCTTTGATATGTTAGAAGAACAATCAAAACAATCGATCACCAATTTCAAGGAACATCATTTTACATCAGTTATTCAAAATTTAATCAAGAAAGGATTTAAGATAGCTTATAATTTAATGATGCGTCCAATTCTCGACTTTGGAAGACCTGATAATCTCCTTGAGGCTAACATAGCCTTAATTGATGAAACTCTTCAAGAAAAAACTAAAATTTGTGTTGGGGAGAAGAGTAAATTGCTAAACTCTACCATTGGGGTGTATACATCTATTGGAAGCAACACAATTCTTGAAGGATGCATTATCGAAAATTCAATAATTGGAGATAATTGTAATTTGAAAGGTGTGTCTCTCAAAAATGCTATCGTGGATGATGATTCAACAAATTTGAATTACCAAAATCGTATCATACAACTATGATTTTGAAAATAGTTCATCTCCAGAGATCGTTTTTACAACTTTTGCAGGTGATCCTGAAGCAATTTGAAAGTCGGGAATATCTTGAGTTACCACAGAACCCGCTCCAATAGTTGCTTCTCTTCCAATCGTGACGTTTGTATAAATGATAGTAGAAGGTCCAATACGTGCTGCAAATTTGATATGCGGTCCTTTATCTTCCATTGGTAAATCTCGACCGTGACTAATTCTTTTTATGTTAGTTGTGATGGTTCCCGGAGAAATGAACACATTATCTTCAATAATTGTCCCTTTTGCGATTTGACACAATGAATGGATAGACACATGATTGCCAATAGTTACATTAAACTCAATATTGGAGCCATTTCCCACCTTTGAATAGTCACCAATAGTGCAATATGCTTGAATAATTGAGTTGTGAGAGAGTGTAACGTTATCACCAATTTTTGTACCCCAGTAGATAATACATGGGGGTCGAAAGAGGACATTTTCTCCGATCTCAATTATATTTTCTTGTTTTGGTACGGAATCCGACCAGATAAAGGTCACACCTGGGATCTTTTCATCAGAATTGGGTGTATATTTTTTCATTCATATTCACTCTCATAATGGTATTTTTTTCACACCGTCTAAGTTTAACTCGATCTCATAAAAATGTGCATTTATTAACTGCAATATCTGTGATTTCGATAAATCGGGAAATTGGGCTTGAATTGATGAGGGATCACCTAAAATTTCCGCGATTTTTTGTTGCCATGCAAGTTTCACTGATTTTTCTTTACCTGGTTTAACTAGTGCAAATACTGAACCCCCTCCTCCAGCTCCAGATAATTTGATGGCATAAACATCAGGATTATCTTTTATCAGGCCGATTAAAATTCGATTAGCCCATCCAATTCCATATTTAAAACCACAATGCGTCATTATTTTCTCTGAATATTCTGCATTTTCATTAAATAGGGTACCTAGTCTACTCCAATCATGTTTCATAAGTGCATACCGTGATTTCCATGAAATTTCTGATAATTGGTGGTAATACGCATGTAAAGTTTGATCCCCCTCTAAATATTTCTTCCTTAAAACTCCGTGTATATCCCCGCTATTATGTTCAAGTCCAGAATAGGCTAAAATTATGGGAATTTTCTTGATTTTATACGTGTTTTCAATTCGATCATACACTGCTAGAGGTCCTTCACCGAATTGGGGATGATTTAACTTTCCTACATATGATGCGAATCCGATCCCTCCCCGTGCTATTGTATAGCGGTCTCCATATCCAGCAGTATTCTTCAAAATCTTATTTTCAACTTCTGTGGACAATTCTCCCATTACATCGCGGTTAAATGGTATATTCTTGAAAAAGGAAGGGGCTTGCATATCAAACCCACAATAACATCCAATTGCCCACATTGATGAAATTATCATAGAAGAGGAACCACCAATCCCACTTTGACGGGGAATCGTGGTTAATAATCCTATTTCGATCTGTTTTTCCTTAATTATAATGAATTCTGCTATATGTCTAAAAAGGTATTTTAAATTTCCCAAAACAAAATGTTGGTCCTCATCTACGGATTCAACAAATAAATCTTTCAGATTAAATTGCTCAACGGACTCAATTCCAATTTTTGTGTTCAGATCTTCTTCGTCTATTTTATATAGAATTAAAGAGGAGGAAGTGTCGGGACTAGCTTTAATATAACAATAACAAGCGAGAGGATTTTCTTTGCTGCTGATTGCCATAGCTGGAGCCCACGAATCTGCTTCTACAGCATCTAAAGGATTTATAAGATTAATTCTTGCAGGTGCTTTTGTAATAATCTGTGGTTGTTGCTCTTTTAGAAACTGGACAATGTTATTTTCTTTGATCATAATTCTTCCCGGGAGTTAATACGTTATTTTCTCTCTCAAAAAAAAGAATTGCTATTTTGTACCCTTTTTTTTATTCATCGAAAGAAATGTTAGCATTGGGATTAGTAATTCATATACACCTAATCCTAGATCTGTGAGTTCATAATAAACACGGATAGGTTTTCCGGTCTGTACGTTACGAGATATCATCCCAATATCTTCCATTTCATGCAGTCTATTTGTGAGTGTGCGTGTATTGATTCCTTCTAACCCTTTTCGGATGTCAGCAAAAAATGGATTCTTCAACAAATGTATGAAATAAAGTATATCCACAACGTGTTTTCTGCGTAAAACTTCGAAATTTGCTCTTAAAGATGCTCGTTCTTTACTTTGCGTATTTGGACCGTGTTCAAAGTATTCAATATCTTTTCTTAGCGCTTCACGAACGATCAACCGAGTTTTTGGGATCTGACTAAGCATTACTCCCCAAATTTCCTCCAATTTTGACATGTTATCACTTTATCTATGTACACTTACTGTTTTTGTTTATAATTGGCATTTATTAATCATTCTACTCATCTCTTTTTTGTGAATAAGTATGTCTGAAGATGAAAATGTATATTTTTTAGAAAAGCAATTCATTGATTTTCCTGACTTTGAATGTGAAAATGGTTGGATTTTGGATTTTGGTGGAGGAGGAGAAGGAATTGTAGGTCAAGTTAAATCTCAAGTTATTGCTATTGATCGCCGAAAGGGGGAGCTTGTAGAAGCATTAGAGCGGAATTGTAAGGCTTTATTGATTGAGATGGATGGAACAGACCTAAAATTCCTTGATAACACATTTCCAACAGCAACAGCATTTTATTCTTTAATGTATGTAGCAGATCCCAAGGATTTACTGAAAATTTTTGAGGAAATTTATCGAGTGCTTAAAAAAGGCGGAAAATTCCTTATCTGGGATGCAAATTTGGAATTGCCGATTAACTCAGGCAAAAAGGTTGTAGCTTTTTATTTGGATATTAATCTTCCATCAGGAAAAAAAGTTCAAACAGGGTACGGGACTAAAAAAGTGCGACAAGAAGTGAGTGAGTTTGAAGTAATTGCAGAAAAAGTAGGGTTCAAGGTTATAAAGAAAATCAATTCCGAAATTCAATTTTACCTAGAATTAGAAAAGGAATGAGATTTCAATTTTTACTTTTTTTACAAAATGGAAATTTCCAGATGCAAAAATAAGAAGAATTGCTTAATTTTCATCTTTTATGATAGGTCCTTCAAAATTATCAGCAATGAACATATTTAGTGGCATAAGCAGCTCATAGATGCCTAATCCGAAATCGGTCAATTCATAATATACTCTAATTGGTTTTCCTGTTTGGACATTTCTAGTAATCATTCCTAATTCTTCCATTTCTTGTAACCGATTCGTTAACGTTCGTGAATTGATATCATCCAAATTTTTCTGGAAATCAGAAAAATACGGTTTTTCTTTCAAACGTGCATAATATAAGATGTCAATTATCCATTTCCGTCGAAGCATATCCAGACGACTTCTAAGAACATCTCTCTCCATTTTCTGTATGGTTTTCCCATGAACAATATATTCTGAATCCTTTCTCAGAGCTTTACGAACTACTTCACGTATTTTTGGGATCAAATCATACATTTCCCCCCAAATTTCTTTGATTTTATCATCTGACATATGTACATTGAATCCTTTAGATTTACAGACCTTTTCTCTTAATATTGAATAAATCTTTTGTTGCTGATAATTGTGCCAAAGGACCATAGTATATACAGTTGAGATGAAGAACTAATATTTAGCTCAACTCTAAAAGAGCAAAGAAATGATTTTTATTTAATTCAAACCATTTTTCTCCTTAGCTATCTCTTCCAACTGTTTTATTATCTCATGATGCTTTTGTTCTGTGAGATCCCAGAACAGAAATGGGATTGTAGCAAGTAAATTCGCAATTAATGACGCTATGCTAATATTTCTAAATACTGTATGTCGGATAATTTCATTTTCGAGAACGTCTGCCCCAGCTGGCATTCCAGATATACGTAATATCCAAGGAAGGAGTAATCCTGATCCTAATCCAACTATGCTCAATATCATCAAGTGAAACATCCCCCAGAATCCTTCTAATCTCTCACCCGTTTTAAGTTGTTGCCAATCAAGTGCGTCCGCTGGCATTATACGTAGACATGCAGCAAAACCTGAGCACAAATTCTGTATAAATATTAAAATGAGCAGGAGTATCGGACGATCAGGAAACAGTATCATGGGTATGTAAGTAATGGTGGCAAGAAATCCACTGGTTAACATAAGAGATCGTTTTCCTACCTTTTTTACTAAATATCCAGTTAATAACATTCCAGGTATAAGAGCATTGCCAAAAAGAGTAGTGGTTATAGACACAGCAAGTTCACTTTTTAAAGAATATACATTAATCCAAACCGCTAGATTCATCCCTCTAAACCCAGATAACATTGCATTAATGGTAATAATCCAGAAATATCGATTAGAAAATAGACTTTTTGCTCCATGCCAAAATTTCACTTTTGGTTTATATCCTTTCTCAACTATTATTCGTTCTTTGATATTATCATAAGTAACTAGTATGAAAACTATACTTAGAATGCCAAATATGGGAAAAAATACTCGATAACTTAGTATTGATTCCATTCCTGTTTCATGTTGTCTTTTTGTTAGGATAGCTAACAATGGAAACACTATACCAATTACTGAGGACCATAGAGATGCAATAAGAGATTGATAGGAAAAAACTCTAGCACGTTCTATAGCACTAGGAGTCATTCTTTGTCCTAGACCAGTATAAGATACTGTCATTACAGGAAAACTCCATGAAAGGAGCAAATGCATAATAAATATCGAAAAAGCTGCAAGTGATACTGGTTCTGATACAATTGGTAACGTGAATAGAGGTATCTCGATCCAATTAAGAGGAACAAATGGGATTGCAGACAGAAGAGTCATGGAAATTATACTTGATCCTATTAAGTATGGTTTAAACTTACCTTTCGAACTCTTTGTGTTATCCATTATCATACTCAAGGCTGGAGTTGTGATCAATCCGGTCAAAGTCATGGTAGAACCCATGAAATAGAGAACTGTGGCACTAATTTGATAGATAGAACCAATAAGGATTATGAATGCTGATAATCCGACATAGGACATCAGACTTTGTACTCCGCCTACCCCAGATCCTGTAAAAGAATATGAGAAAATTTCTTTAAAACCAATGGGTTCATTCGGATTCATGGATGAATGCCAATTTGATTTTAAATTTGAAAAGAAACCTTTAATTTTTCTTTTCCTTGTCTTTATTTCAACATCCTCTTTTTCTTTCACAGTAAATCTCATTTAACTTCTATTAAGTAATTAGTCGAAATGAAATTCCTTTATTTTCTCACTATTTCGTTGTCTTTACTAGTTGACTTATTAAAAACTAGACTCTTAATAGTTACCGGGAAAGCCTTTCTTATGTCAGTATGAAGAGCTTCACCGATATCGATCCAATCTCCTACCTCAAGCTCTAATTCATCTAAGCAGAATAAGTTTGATTGTATGCTAGTCTTTTTTTTCATGGTTAGTCCTAGCATTTTTGCACCATCACCTTTTAAAATAATCAATATCAGTTTATTTCGTGCTATTGAATTGGGAAGTGCTGATTCAATTAGTTTTACAAAAGGTAGAAGATTAGTGCGTACCAATAAATCATTGAAGTACAATGCAAACGTGTCTTCTCCTTCTTCTAAACCAAAATTCCTCAGAGATTGAGCGATTCGTTTTGCATACTCGGTTTTTTTCTCCTCATTATATAGTTCTACACTATCGATATTTATAGGTACAACCGGAACATTCACCAGAGGTAATTCAACTGAATCATCACAGTAGCATGTAGAACCAGAAACTGAAAGAGAAAAAGATCCAGCACCTATTACTGTTGCACGAATTTTGTTTTCCGGTTCTATCAGAGGTAAATTTTGAGTATTCATTAAGTTTTTAATTTCATCTGCGAGATAATTTCCGATATCGTTGAAATCTGCAGCATCTTTTGTTCCAAAAATATATTCGGCAACCCCGCCTGAGAACGAATATCCATCTACAGGTGATAAGATATCAATATTATCCGTCATCATCAACATTTTTGCAATAGTACTCTTAGCTGGTCCTTGTATTACTTCTACTAGGGCTTGCGCGTAAGCTTTCGCAACAGTTTTTACATCTTTCTCTGTAATAACATCCCCGATTTCGTAGGACATGTTTAATTCTTTCATTAAACGTTCGGTGGGCTCATCCATCCTCCAGATTTTGAATTTTTCATCGAATCCCAGTAGTCTACCACCCACATTGATACAAGATGTACTTAGAACTTCCCCTTTTGAAGCGATAGCGATGTTACTTGTGCCCCCTCCAATATCAACATTCAAATACGTTTTCTGATTAATTTTCGATTTCTCTGTAATTCCGCTACCCATAATACCCAATAACGATTCAAAATTGGGACCAGCAGAAGCACTCACAAACTTGCCCGATTCAGATGATAATCTTCGTACAATTTCATCAGCATTATCCTTCTTAGCTGTCTCTCCTGTAACAGTTACAGCTCCTGTATTTACTTGCTCTGGAACAATTCCTGCTTTTTTATATTCACCTTGGCAGAATTTAATAACAGATTCAATATCAATCGTGCAGCGATCGAGCAAAGGAGTAAAGAGAATATTCCCTTCGTATAGGATTTCCCGATTAATTAGATTGAAACGATTTGACATGTTGAAGAAACTAGTTTCACGTTTAAGAGTAAGTCGGGAAAAAATTAGATGGGATGTAGAAGATCCTATATCAATACCCACACTAAGAAGTTTAAGA
>JAEOTN010000373.1 GCA_016839865.1 Promethearchaeota archaeon
CAGATCTCTTTTTGGGGAGATGGCTGTTTTTCAATATATTCCTTGACCTTAGGGTCCATAAATACTAGTTGGGAGATCGATTATATATAGACAGTGGTCAAGATTTCATTATGGTTGATACCGCTCTAGATATGAAAAAATCCATCGAGAGAGGAGAAAAAATATCTCATTCACAAATTCGGGATATGCTAGAGGAATCGGATATAATAAAAAAGTTGACTTCTCCTGTAAAAGATCCTACAAGTTTTCATACATTAAGGGGACTTGAATGGAGGCTTATTGAATTGTCAGAAATCCCATATTCACATACTATACCACAAGTCCAAGAGTGGATTTCTTTATTTGTTGACAAAACTTATACGGACAATGCATTCTCTCTTAGAAACGGTGATGATGGAGTACTCGCATGCCATAATGCAATGATAACAACCTTATTGATAAAACTTGAATTTGATGATATAGAAAAAATCAAAACTGGAATTGATTGGATACTGGATTTTCAATCAATAGATCGTGATACAGTGTGTACATGGAAAGGAAATGACCTATATGAGAAATTCGGAGGATGCATGAAGAAAACACCATGTTTCTACGGAGTTATAAAATCAATGATCTCTCTTACGGAGTATAAGAAACGCTTTGAAACTACCAAAGAAATTGATGAAAAACTCGCTAAGGGATTGGAATATATTCTAAGTCATGATGTGTATAAGACTCGATCTTCAAAAAAACCAATTGAACCATCCATAATTCAGAATTTTTACCCTTATTCTTATAAATCGAACTTGATTGAAATCTTAGGATTGCTAAAGGAGAATGACAAATTAAAAGATCCTCGTTGTAATGATGCTTTAGACATCCTTAAATCCACACAAAGAAAAGACGGGCATTTCCAAGCAGATGTAACATTTATGAAAAGTTCATGGGTGGAATTTGATCCTCTTAAGAAACCTGGTGAATGGATAACTTATGAAATTGAAAAAATAATAAATTAAAAAATTGAATTAAGATTATTTTTGGTATTTAGCGTATTTTTCGTCAAGATTTGGGTCGGTAATAGTGTCCATGATATATTTAGCGTATTCTGCACCAGTTACTCCAGTATCCCGACCAGTAATTTTGAGTTTACGTTCATATTGAGCGCAAATTTCTAACGCTTGTTCTAAACTTTTCGCTTTCTCAGTGTAACCAATATGTGCTAACATTAAAGCAGCTGCTTTTGTGATGCTGGATGGATCTGCATACTTTCCACGACCTTCGGCAATCATTTTATCTGCAGAACCGTGAATTGCTTCAAACATTGCATATCGCTTACCGATGTTCGCACTACCAGCTGTACCAACGCCACCCTGAATTTGTCCTGCTTGATCAGTAATAATATCACCGTAGAGATTAGGAGCAACTATAACACGGAAGTGTTTTTGACGTGCGGGGTCTATCAACTTAGCAGTCATGATATCGATATACCAATCATCCCAAGATATCTCAGGATAGTCTTTTGCTACTTTCTCAGCTATATTTAAGAAGAGACCATCAGTAGTTTTTACCACATTGGCTTTAGTCACTACAGAAACTTGTTTAATTCCGTTTTTATGAGCGTATTCGAATGCTGCTCGAATGATTCTCTCTGCCCCTTGTTTAGTAATTACTTTGAAATCCATTGCTAAATCTTCGGTTACGTTGATGCCTTTAGAACCCAATACGTATGCTCCTTCCGTATTCTCTCGGAAAAACATCCAATCAATTCCTTGACTTGGAACTCGAACTGGGCGTACATTTGCAAATAAGTCTAAATATCTACGCATAGAAACATTAGCACTTTCCAAATTAGGCCATTTAGGATCATTTTTTCTGGGAGTCGTAGTTGGACCTTTCAAGAGAACATGACATTTCTTTATTTCTTCAAGCACATCATCGGGAATTGCTTTCATTACTTTAGCGCGGTTTTCAATAGTTAGACCTTCAATCTCACGTAATTCAACAGCACCTGATTTGATTTCTTCTTCCAAAAGGAATTCCAAGATTGCTTGTGCATTTTTGGTGATTTCTGGACCAATTCCATCTCCCCCAATTATTCCGATAATAACAGTTTTCAAATTGGTGTAATCCATGAAATCTTCTTGCGCCTTCATGCGTTCAATGCGGTCTAATTGCTCCATAACTAGTTTTGCAATATGTTTACGAGATTTTTCGATGGTCTCGTATAATTCATATTTATCTGCCATTTTTTTGTACCATTTGAAAATTCAAATTTAATTGAAATTCAAGTTGAGTAAATTTTA
>JAEOTN010000061.1 GCA_016839865.1 Promethearchaeota archaeon
CCAAACACATGTTATCTTACTAATTTCTTTAATTTCAGCGCCAATGATTTTCATTTTAAGCTATTGGGCTTATGTTACTATAAAATTAAGAAAAAAACACAGAATAAGGAGTGATACATATGCCGATAGAGCTTAGTCCTCTTACGACGATTATTATATCAATAATTTTTCCCATTTTTTGTATTCTATTAACTATCATTATTTATCTTGTCAAGAAAAATCAACATACACAAGCAAGATATATCTCTCAACCGATAATACTTCAAAACCTTATATCTATAAGAAGTAGAAGCAATACTAGCAAATCCGAGTTAAGAAAAGCAGTTGGAAATGAATTTTTTAAGAGAACAGTCTTGATTTACATGGTTCTTGCATTTTTCCTAATATGTAATTTATTTGGAGAAATTTACCAAGTGGTTATAGACCGAGTTTTATTAAACATATTTGTCCGTATAATCGACGGTGTCCCTCCTCCAAGCAATATATGGATAAATACAGTGATCGAGTCCCCTTTCTCTACTGGATTTAGAGGAACTCAACTATGGTATGGTATGTATCCAAATCCGATCTATTCCTCTGATTATTTTCATCGATCTTGGGAATGGATTTTTTATACAAGTGCGCTTTTCAATACTCATTTTCCATATATGCAGTATGAATTCTTCGGGCAACCAGTTAACTTATTGGTGATAAGTTACCCCACTTTTATAATTCTAATGATGTTAATTATCGGATCGATTTTTCTACTCTTCCTTTTATGGAAAAACATCCATTCTTTCAACTCTCCCATTCTTTTCTTTGAAGCAGGATTATTACTTGGGACTAAAGGTATATTTTCTTGTTTTGCTATGGCTTGGCAGATCGAAGTTAATGGGAAAATTCTACAATATGGGGCATATTTAATTTCAAGAGTAGATATAGCTGCTCAATGGGTTTTGCTCGGATTTGCTCCAGTGATTATTGGATTCTTCTTTCTGTTCTTATGGATTGGGAAGAAAGTATGGAAAAAATACTATTCAGAAACCAACTCAATCTCAAAGAGGGTGTTTTTAATTTCTACAGGGATAGTGTATTTCACAAGCTTACTCATATTGCTTGTATAAGTAAGAAAAAGAATAAAATCAATTTCGGGCTGGAATAATTTCGATTCCACCCATATACCCCTGTAACGCTTTGGGAATGTTAATGGAACCATCTTCATTTTGATTATTTTCCAACATACAACACATAAACCTCTCAGTAGCAATTGCAGTCGAATTTAATGTATGAACCATTTCATAGGTATCTGGGTCTCCAAGTGTTCCAAATCGTGCATTCAATTTCCTTGCTTGGTAATCTCTGCAATTTGTAGCTGAAACCAGTTCTCGATAAGTTTCTGATGCTGGAAACCATCCTTCAAGGTCGTATTTAATCGCAGCATTATCATTTAATTCACCAGATGCTATATTGACTATCCGATAGGGTATTTTGAGTGCCTTAAATATAGTCTCGGTAATTTCCATCATCTTTTCATGCATTTCAGGGGATTCTTCTGGTTTACAATACACATACTGCTCTACTTTTTCAAATTGATGCACACGAAAAATACCGAGTGTATCCTTCCCATGCGATCCTGCTTCCCTTCGGAAACATGACGAGACACCACCGTATCGTACTGGTAAATCCTTTTCATCAATCACTTCACCTCGATGTAGGGCAGCAAGAGTCTGCTCGGAAGTTGCAATAAGATATAAGTCTTCATCATGGATTTTGTAAAGTTGTTCCTCAAAATCAGCGAGTTCCGCCGCTTCCTTAATTACTTCATGTCGTGCGAAAAAAGGAGTCCACATAGGGGTGTATCCTTCTTCAGTAAGATGATCTAATGCAAAATTGATCAATGCTAAATTCAATTTGACCATTTCATTCTTTAGATAGAAGAATCTGTGACCCGCAATTTCAGAAGCTTTCTTTGTATTTACTCCATCAATTGTTTCCACTAATTTTACGTGATTTTTGATATCGAACTGGAATTTCCTTCTTCTCCCAGACTTCCGAATTACTACACCTCCAGTTTCATCTTCCGCAACGGGAACCTTTGGATCAAGAATATTCCCTACCTTGTATCGATATTCGTCTCTTTTCTGTTGTAATTCTTTAGTTTTGGGTTCTTCTTCTGTAATTTCATTACCGATTTGTTTAGATTCTAATTTTAGTTTTTCTGCTTTTGCCTGAAGATCTTTCTTCTCGTCAGGAGTTACTTTCTTCATATTTTTGAAACAAGCAGAAATCTCCTTAGTGATTGAATTTCGTTTTCGGCGTAATTCTTGCACTTTCTGAAGACTTTCTCTCCATTCATTATCCAATCGTATAACTATATCTACATTTTCTGTATCACGGAATCTCTTCCGTTCCGATTCCTTGATCAAATCGGGTTGTTCTCTGAATAATTTAATGTCTAACAAAATCGGTCTACCTAAGGAGAGTAAAACTCACTAAAATTAAGATTTTACTGATTTTCCGTTGTTAGCCAAAAAATAAAATTGTTTAGTCAATATTAACTGCCATTTTGCATTTATTGCAACGCTTTGCACCCCGAAAGAGGGGATTTCCGCATTCTGGACAGTGATACCTCTCAATTTCAGATTTTACCCACTCTTCCGTTCCTTTTTCTCTCCACTCTGGGATTGCTCTTTTCATAACCTGACGTGCTTTCTTGAGAGGAAAAAGTTTGATTCGATAACATGGATATTTATCACATTCATAACACCCTTCAAGCCCTTTCTTTTGTACACAATTACGAATGCTGCAATTCTGACAATGCTTGAATTTAACTCCATCAGACATGCATCCTGTGCATTCAATCTGTTCTGATCTAGAAATTAGAGGACGATATACTTTTACCAGCGCTTTTTTGAATTTCTCATTATTATTCTCGTGGGCAATCCGAATTGCGCAAACTCCACAGTATAAACCACATGGAGCAAG
>JAEOTN010000374.1 GCA_016839865.1 Promethearchaeota archaeon
ATCTCTTCATTATTTGATGTAAAATCAGTTTCATATAATTCTGGATATAATACAACAACTCCATCTTGAGTTTTAGGGAGAATTTGATCAGGATATACATAATGTAACCGGATGGCTTCTTTTAGAAGTTTTTCTCGGAATTTTGGATGGGCAATACCTATTAATAGTAATGCTCTTTCCCGAATGGTTTTTCCGTGTAAATTCGCATACCCATATTCGGTTACAACATAATGAACATCGCCTCTAGGTAAAACTACCCCGGCACCTTCATCCAACACCGGTACAATTCGAGATTTCTTGCCATCTGTTGTCGTAGAATGCAAAGCCATAATAGGTTTTCCCCCAGGGGAAAGTGCAGCTCCACGTTCAAAATCTGCTTGTCCTCCAATACCTGAATAAAATTGATTTCCTATGGAATCTGAATTTACTTGACCTGTCAAGTCAATTGTTAATGCAGCGTTAATTGCGACTTGTTTTTCATTTTGGGCGATGTTTACAACGTTGTTAATATAACTGGTAGGTCTAAATTCGACAAATGGATTCTCATCAACCCAATCGTATAATCGCTTGGATCCCATTACGAAGGAGGTCATAATTTTTGCTCGTCCCGATCGTAAACTTTCAGCATTAATCACTCCTGCTTCAACTAAATCGATTATCCCATCTGAAAAAACTTCGGAATACACTGATAAATCTTTTTTTTCCATTAATGCTGAAAAAAGCGCATTTGGTACGCTTCCTATGCCCATTTGAAGTGTCGATCCGTTTTCAACTAAACGAGATATATATTTCCCAATTTTTTGAGATGCTTCATCAGGTTCTGCATATACTGCTTCAATAAGTGGTTCATCTACAAATATCCAGTAATCTATATGTGACATGTGCACAAAGGAATCTCCATTCGTTCGAGGCATTTGGGGGTTAATTTGAGCGATAACAACATCTGCTGCATCAACAACCGGTTTATTTATATCGACATTGATACCTAGTGATACAAATCCATATTTATCCGGTGGAGAAGTTGTTATCAGAGCAACATCAATGTGTTTCCTGCCTGAAGTAATTAAAGGAGGGATTGAGGATAGCATAATTGGCGTGTAATCGCTTTTTCCTTCTTTTACTGCATCCCTCATAGCTTTACCAATGAAAAGAGCATTGTGTCTAAAAAGTGAAGGTTCTAAATCACTAAAGAATTGATTTTTCCCTAACGTGAGAAAATGAATAATTTCACAATCTGAGATTTTGTATTGCTTTTTGATTAATTCTTCAGTTAATGTTTGTGGTTCTGAGCAACCGGTTCCGATAAATATTCGTTGTCCAGGTTTGATTATTTGTGTTAAAGATACTAATGGGATTTTCTTATCCTTATACACTTCTTTCCAATCATCTAATCCATGAACCATAACTTTAGATTCACGCTGTAAATTTCGTTCTCTCTGATTTGTCATTTCTAGACCTTCGAGCTATACAGTATTCTTACATTGAAAAAATTATTTCTAATCAGACACTGATTGGAGTCAAGTAACTTTAAATATTCGGCTAACGTGTTTTTTGGTATGTCTGAAGATAAATGGTGGGAAAAAGATTTTTTTACAGATGAGCGAAAAGAAAAAAGTAAAAAAGCCGGGAAAACCACTGCTAAAGGCGGAATCGGGTATATAACGTTTGCTTTCTTTCTAGGATATTTGTTCCTTCAAGGGAATATACCATTTGGGTCTCAAGTAGATGCGGGTTTTGCATTTGCTGTGTTTGGGGGATTATCCCTAGTGTTTGCATTTTTCGGAATATTTACAGGATGTTATTTCATTTTCTTTCTAAAAGATTGGTTCCTGAGTGCCCAAACACTAGCTGGGTTATCTGGAACTCACTGGTTAATGACGGTAGCATTCTACCCAATAGTTATCATAGGGTGTGTGATCAATTTTCTATTGATCTTATTCCTATTATTCATGTTTATTAGGTGGATAGTTCGCAAAGCACGACGTTAAATTACAATTAATTTCTATTTTTTTTTCATTGCTTCAGTTCGCATTTCTTTAGGAAGTTTTTCAATTGCATATCTTAAAGCAACTCTGGGCATATCATGCTTGTGTTTTAGCACATACTCGTAGACTTTTTGTTGAAAATGTCGAGTAGCTTCCTTGAGTAACCATCCACATCCTTTCAACACCAAATCTTCTTTGTCATGCAGTAAGGCATCTGAAATGTCAAATATATGATTAAAAAACAATTTTTTTCGCACAGGAACAATCAATATCACTGCAGCAGCTCTTCTAGCCCATGGATTCTCAGAGTAAACTAATTTCTTGTATTCTCCTACAAATTCAGGGTACATCATCAAATGGTATGTTGCAGAGTGAGTGCAAAGATCATCACAAGATGCCCATCCAGACAAATAATTTAGTATCCATCTCTGAAATACTTTGAAATGCTCAGTCCGATATTGACGTTTTACTTTAAAACTCCACTGAAAGGCAATCAATCGCAACTCATACATTTTTTTTTCTAAAAGATGATCACAATACTTCAAGATCTCATCTATGTCTTTCACTCCCTGGTCTTTCAAAATCTTCAGGTATTTATTAGCAATTTCTCGATTTGGGGGCGTATTTACACCTAAATAAGTATGATTGTTCACATTCGGAGTTCGAGCATCTTCATCTTTATTATATTGAATTCTCCTGGGATCGATGTGCTTTTGAAGATCGAGGAGAATTAGATCACATATTTCAGCTTGAGAAAAAACCATATTGGGGAATTAAGAAAAAATCAAATAAAAAATAGGAGGTAGGGATTATTTCTTGACTTTAACTACGATTTCACAAGTATCTGATGTAAATTCATAAAGGATCAGAGATGTATTCCTCGTTGAATCTGCTACCCACCGAAGGCTGTTTTTCTTCAGAGATTTTCCATCAACTTTGATGCTTTTAATTTTGTCTTTATCATAAAACATCAGATGTAGTGGTTCACCTTCAATGCTTTTTAGAGTTAATCGCAATTCATTCTTTTCCCATTCGACCTTTTCGAATGTTTGGTAACTCATAGTAGCAAATTTGGTGATATCTCCCACTAAAGCAAACCCTTCTTTAAGAACTGGAGCAACTATTAAAAATTTGTAATCTTCTCCTTTTAGGTGACTTTCAATTGGACGTAAGGAGGAAAACCTACGTAATCGATCTCTAAAATAATTATAAACAACATATTCAGTATCAGAATCTGCTCCAAAATCCTTAGGATGTAGCAATGGATCTTTAGGCTGTTTTAGTGTTAATTTGCTCTGAATAACATACCACCAGCGTAAATTTTCATGATCTGAGTA
>JAEOTN010000375.1 GCA_016839865.1 Promethearchaeota archaeon
GAAACAATTCGAAATGGAATTGGTAAGATAGCGACTCCTAAAGACATCTTGTGTGTATCAAGATTACCAAAAACTCGATCTGGGAAAGTTATGCGACGAATCATAAAATCCATTGCGGAAGGTAAAGATATCGGAGATATTAGCACTATTGAAGACCGCACTGCTGTAGAAGAGGTTCGTGACGCTATTCTCTCCGTTATAGAGAAAGAATAGAGTTTAACATTCTCTCTCTTATTTCAACCATTTTTTATTTTCATTTCTTTTGAATTCTCTCTAATCGATTTAATTGATGAAAAGTTGAGTTCCAGCAAAATTTGGATCGGTAGTTAAATTCACACCTAGTTTTCGCCACCCTACTTCGTCCCCTAAAGAGGGTATGTGTGTCATATGCACTTCTGTCCCACGAATGTCTTTTAAATGTCCCATTGCAACTTGAGCAGATGGATTGGTAGTTGCACTAATACTGAGTGCAATTAGCATTTCTTCTAAATTCAAACTCAGCTTGTCAGTGTTCAAAATGTTTGTTTTAAATGCCATGATTGAATCAATGACACTTCGTGAGATTAGATCAATCTCATCAGGGAGATTAGCTAAAAATTTGATTGTGTTTAAGATCAAACTGGATGAGGAATGCATTAATGGAGAGTTTTTTCCTGTGATCACTTTATTATCATGAAGACAGATTGCTGCACCAACATAGACTCCATTATTCCCTTTTTTCGCTTTTTCGGCTTCTTCTGCTGCTTTACGTGCATGCAAAACTGGAATTCGATGTTCGGGAGTTAAGTTCAATTTTCCTCTCATTATTTGATCAATTCGATTGATAGTGGTTACTTCGGTTCTTCCTTGGACGTATTCTCGATTATATTTAAAAAAGCGACGAATTATCTCTTGTATAGCAGCGTTTTGACAAATTTCATCATTAGTAATAGAATAACCAGCACGATTTACTCCCATATCTGTAGGAGATTTATACACTTGTTGAGGTCCCATAATTTTTTCTAAAATTCTCTTCACTACTGGAAAAATTTCGATATCTCGATTGTAATTAATTGCTGTGGTTTGATATTCCTCCAGATGGAAGGGATCAACCTGATTAAAATCTCCCAAGTCAGCAGTAGCAGCTTCATAAGCAATATTAACAGGATGATTTAACGAAATATTCCATATTGGAAACGTCTCAAACTTAGCATAACCTGCCCCAATTCCCTGTTTATGTTCATGATATACTTGGGAAAGACAAGTTGCGAGTTTTCCTGAACCTCCACCAGGACCTGTAACTACCACAATCGGGGCTTTGGTTTGTATAAAATCATTTTTTCCATAACCGTTGTCACTAACAATATTCTCAACATTTGTTGGGTATCCCTCAATCGTATGATGAATGAAAACATCGATGTCTCGTCTTTGTAGTTTTTTCTTAAATTGGTTAACAATTGGACGATCTTGATAACGAGTAATAACTACCCCTCGAATACGTAACCCAAATCTTCTTAAGTCATCAATATCTCTGAGAATTTGTTCAGAATACGCTAATCCAAAGTCCTGCCGAATTTTTCGAGACTCAATATCACCACTGAAGATGCAGATAATGAATTCACTTCTATCTTTCAATCGTTGAAGCATCGATAGTTTTCCATCAGGATCAAATCCTGGTAGCACACGAGCTGCATGGAGGTCATTAGAAATTTTCCCTCCAAACTCGAGATATAGTTTATTCCCAAACTGTGCTGCTCTTTTGACAATTGCTTCTGATTGTTCTTCAAGATATTTTTCATTCTCAAATCCAATTGTTCTCATCACTCAATCATCTCAGTAACATGATTAATAAAAATAAAGATTAACCAAGGAACCATTTAATACTTCTTCTGAATGCATTAACTATCTAGATAATTTCTTAACTTTCTAATGAGATAAGTAAAGGTGCTGGGACCGCTTATCTTAAGGAATAAAATCCAAATGATTTATTTTAAGTCGTAATTCTTGCTAGGGTGAGATGTGTAGGTTTTTCTGATCATATTTTGGATTCTGCGTAATTAGATCACCAGAAAGGAAATTTGGAATTATTAATAACTGAAAGATTCATAAATTCCCCTTTTTAAAGACATATAGAATGACGAAATCTGGCTCAGAGAAACCGGACTCTCAATCTAATATCCATTCTGATGAGGAATTTGAGACTCATATAGACGAATATGCAAGACCAAGAAAGGTCAAAGTAAAAATTCCATTGAAGAAACGCCTTAAAAAAGCATTTACTGGATTGACCATCAAGGATTGGTTCTGGTTTGGATTAATGGTTGCTCTAGTCTTACTTACCGTTGGTTTGACCATTAAAATGGCGCAAGACTCTAGCTGGATGTTTGGAATTGTCATACAATATTTCATTGGTCCAATCGAGAGACTCGAAGGATGGGGAATTGTCCTTTTCTTTGTTTTTATGTCGCTCCAAGGTGTAATAGCTCCCTTACCATCAGAAGTAATGCTGCTTGCTTGTGGGTTACTTTGGGGGGCCTGGGGTGGAACTGGGATGGCAATGGCGGGATTAATAGTTACTGCTTTCTTATCATATGAAATCGGTCACCGAGGAGGGAAACCTTTAGCAGAAAAATTCATTGGTGATGATCTTTATGTGGTCGATTACTATTTATACAAATATGGTAATCCCACCCTCCTGATAGCACGTGCTATCCCAGTTGTTCCTTATGATCATATTTCGTATGCAGCAGGTTTCCTCGGGATTAAAAGACGGGATTATTACATCACATCCATAATTGGTTCAATTCCCCGAGCATTATTCTATTCATTTATTGGGTCGAATATGAACCCGGAAAACCTTGAAATTATTGAAGTTTTAGAGAATCCAGAGCTATTGAGAGATTTTATTCAAACCGGTGCAGATAAATTCAATACTATTATTGTTTGGACCGTGGTAATCCTCACTGCAATGTTCCTTGTCTACAAATTTTGGCTAGCAAAATACCTGAAATGGAAACGAGTACATAATGAAATCAAAGAACTTGATGAAGAAGGGCATTTGGAAGAATATGGTTTCAGTAGGCACACTATGGAAGCCCTTTTATCTGGTGAAATTCCCGCAAAAGCCCACGAAGTGATGGGTTTTTTCACAAAAACTGACGATGAAGGAAATATATTACTCAAAGAAACCATCAGTGTAATGAGTGAACTTATTTTAGCACGAGTGATTCCCACTGAAATGGATGATATTGAAATTCATTATCCTGATGCTGATCCAGATCACAGGTTGTGGCTCCGTTTGGCTAAAAATTATCGTTTACTATTAAAAGACGTCTTTAATTCAAAAGATGCTGATATGATTGCTCATATGCTTGAAGGGATTGGTCATTGCTATTATAAACTCGGTGATAAAGATGATGCAGGAAGAATTTTTAACAAGGCAAAGATCATCTACCATCAAGCAGGTGAGCGGGATGAAGCGAGACGGGTCGATAACTTCCTGGAAAGTCATTTTGACATAAAACAATAGAAATGGATTACACTATTCTTCCTCGACATATCTCTAAATCTATTGACAGATAGTTGATTTAAGGAGGAATTAA
This sequence comes from Promethearchaeota archaeon, assembly GCA_016839865.1. Next base: position 3,582 of record JAEOTN010000375.1, read on the forward strand.
GATAATCCTCCCCCTAAAACAACGTCGATAAGAAAATTTTAAAGTAAAAAATAAACAAACATCTCCTGTTCGTTATTCCTACATCGCTTATTGTTGTAGAAGGAATTGTAGGTGTTTCTTTGTATAAAAAATGAAACAAAATTAAGAAAGTCTCCGAAAAAGAGATAAAAAAAAGAGTACAGATTTTTTCAATTACATTCGTTTCTTACGAATTAGGATTGCTCCTAATGCACCGAGTGCGACCACACCAACACCAATTCCTACCCACAGACCTGTTAAACTTGCAACTTCGGTGATTGTCCATGTAGTTGTGGAAGCAGCAATTAGAGTAGTGTCTGCAACTAGCATTCCATCTTCATATGAGGATTCTACTTCTACCCATTCATTCTCGGCTTCATCAAGATATGCCCAACTTGCTCGGATTGCATCTCCTCGTGTCATTTCCATACCAATACGAGTTTGGATGGTTGCATTAACTTGAATACGAGCTGCAAAATTATTTCGAACTTGGTGTCTATGTTGATGTCGAATTGTAGATCCATTTTGAAGTCCCAATCGATCTTGGTCCCGTACAGCCCACATATTCATTTCTAAATCTCCATCGGATTCACAGTCAAGAGAGAAGGTTCGGTCACCAATATCTAGTGCATCAACGCTCATATTTAGACGTACATTGTGGGAAGCGTTAATTCGAACACGAGTACGCTGCCGAAATCGATAAGTTTTTTCACCCTGACCTTGATGGGTTTGGTATTGATCCTGACCCACTATAACATCATCATCCCCTTGAGCTGCAACCATTGAAATTGATAAAGTTGCGATGGTTCCTAACAAAACCATACCCAAGACGATATACGCTATGTATTTTTTATTCATGTTTATTTTCACTGTTTATTTATTTTGTTCCAAGATCAATCAGTGGTTCTTTTGTATATAAGGATTGAAGTGCACTTATCCCCATATCGCTACCCCGGTACACTTTTCCCCATATAACATGCAAAAAATTAACAAAAAAATAGTTTCAATTATTTTAAAGTATTTAATTATTTGGTTTTTTTCTCCTCAAATTTTATTACTCCTAACATACACGATGAAACCTTGAATAATAACTTTTGAAAAATAATATAATCAAACTCCTCTAATCTTCTTAAAAGGTTGTACATATGAATGTGCATGAAAGGATTTGGAAAACTTTAAACCACGAAGAACCAGATAGGGTTCCTACTTTCACCCAATCTGCTGAACCTGAATTTATTTCAAAATACATTAAAGAATACGGGCGCGTCTCTGGGGATCTATTTCTAAATAAGGACTTTAAGGTTGCGAAACATGCTGGATTCGATGCAATGTGGATCCATGTAGGAGGACCTCAAACTTACATTTTTCGTAAGAAACCAAAGATTCCTGATGAATTCAATCCACGGCTCAAGGACAAGAGTATTAAAATAACAAATGAAGGTCATTTATGGAAAAAGAGTTCCGATGGTAGAACGTGGTATTTTGGTGGACTATTAAAAACACCAGAACTGATTGAATCCTGGGCAGATTTCGTTATGAGGTCTCCCCAAATGCCGAACTGGTATTATCGTGGCTTTAAATGGCTATGGGATTATGGAATCAAGAAAAAATTTCTACCCATTCCAACTTTGGGGGCTCCATTTTATTTTACATGGGCTGCAATAGGTCTTGATCGATTAGCATATATTATGCGGAAATATCCCACCTCATTAAAGAAATTGATGGATGCTTGGACAACTACCACAATTGAAGCACAAAGTGGATTATTTGAACAAGGAGTAGATATGGTATTCATTTGCGACGACCATGCACAAAAAGATCGACCAATGATCAGTTTAAAGAAATTCTAAGATTTTGTTTATCCGTATTACAAACGACTCGCTGACAATGCCAATAAACACGATGCAAAGTTAATTTTACACACAGATGGTAATATCACTCAAGAAATCCCTCTAATTATCAAAGCGGGAGTTCACGCAATTGAACCAATGGAATACGAAGCTGGGA
>JAEOTN010000376.1 GCA_016839865.1 Promethearchaeota archaeon
GGAATCGAACCCGGACATGGTGGGCCACAACCACCGATTATAGTGAGAGTGGAAAAAGAACTAATTCCACCATCATGACTACCACTATCCTACTTTGGCCAGTACATTTGGAATATATTTTAATCAAATTAAGCTCGTATTTGATTGAAAAAAGCTCCAGATTCAATTTGCTTTAGTAAACATTTATCATTTTTCTTTTTGATTTACTTGTTTTACAACTCGCTATCTTCCCTTGGGTTCAATCTGATTTTTTTTAAAAAGATGGATTATACTTCTGTATAGAAGTAGTTTCGATGACAGCTAATAACCAAGTATCCGATCCAGAATCTCTTGGATGTATCCATGTAGTTTCTGGTGATGGAAAAGGAAAAACAACATCATCGCTAGGTCTCGCGTTAAGAGCAGCTGGGCATGGTTTTAAAACCCTTATTATACAATTTATGAAAAAAGGATGGGATTATGGAGAACTAAAAGCAGTAGAGCTTTTACCTAATATTCAAATTATTCAATATGGCACTCCTGAATTTGTGAATAAGAAACAGCCATTATCTATCGATTATCAAGAGGCTAAAGCGGCACTTCAACGCTTTATTGAAGAATTAAGGTCAAAACAATGGAATATCATTATTTTAGACGAGATAAATGTGGCTTTAGATTATAAATTAATATCAGAAGAGATAGTTCTTGAGCAATTGAAAAATAAACCTAAAAATATTGAAATAGTACTTACTGGGAGGAATGCCTCACAAGCACTTATTGATCTAGCGGATTATTATACACAAATACAAAGCATTAAACATCCGTACCAACAAGATATTATGGCTCGCAAAGGTGTAGAATTTTGACTTCATCCCCGAAAAAAACAGAAAAAGGTTCCAAGAAAGGAAATTTAGTTAATTCTTCTGAAATAGGAAAACATCGAAAAGCCTGGGAAGAAAAATATGATAAAATTGTCGAGAAAATACCTGAACGACTAACCAAATTTCAGACGACATCAAGCGTCCCAATTCATCGCATTTACGATCCTACGGATTTACCAGAATCATGGTCTTATCTATCTGATGTAAACTATCCTGGTGTTTTTCCCTATACTCGTGGGGTCCAACAAACCATGTATAGAGGGAGATTATGGACAATGCGCCAATTCGCAGGATTTGGTGGGGCTGAAGAAACGAATGAGCGCTTTAAATTTCTCCTAGCTAATGGGATGACTGGTTTAAGTGTTGCTTTCCATCTACCCACTCTTTATGGACGAGAATCGACCCATCCTATGTCACTCGGGGAGGTTGGGAAACTGGGTGTTGCTATTGACACCCTAGCAGATATGGAGATTCTTTTTGATGGTATTCCACTAGATAAAGTGACAACTTCAATGACCACTAATGCTCCAGCTTCCATCCTTCTAGCGATGTATATCGCAGTTGCAGAAAAACAGGGTTTAAACCAAGACCAGATTGGCGGTACTATTCAAAATGATATTTTAAAAGAATATATGGCTCAAAAGTCCTATATTTTTCCCCCAAAGCCATCCATGCGTATTATTATGGATATCATTGCTTATTGTTCTGAAAACGTTCCAAAATGGAATACAATCTCAATTTCTGGGTACCATATTCGAGAGGCAGGATCCACTGCAGCCCAAGAATTAGCTTTTACTCTTATTAATGGTTTTGAGTATGTTAGATGGGCTGTCAAATCTGGAATGAACATTGATGATTTTGCACCTAGGCTTTCTTTTTTCTTTAATGCGCACAATGACTTTTTCGAGGAGATAGCAAAATATCGCGCAGCAAGACGTATTTGGGCTAAGAAGATCAAGGAATATAATCCAAAGAATGAACGATCCTTATGGCTCCGATTCCATACGCAGACAGCAGGTTGTTCATTGACGGCCCAACAACCAAATAATAATATTATACGCACTGCAATCCAATCAATGGCCGCAATTTTAGGTGGAACCCAATCCTTACATACTAATTCGTTGGATGAAGCGTTAGCATTACCTAGTGAGGAAGCTGTTGAAATAGCATTACGCACACAACAGGTAATTGCTCATGAAAGTGGTATTACAAATACAATTGACCCGCTTGCTGGTAGCTATTTTGTTGAGAGCCTCACAAATAAGATGGAGGCTGAGGTAGAATCTTATATTGAAAAAGTTAACCAACTAGGTGGGGTAATTCCTGCTATCGAAAAAGGATTTTTTCAACAAGAAATAGCCAATGCTGCATATAAATATCAGAAAGAAGTTGAAAAAAACCAAAGAATCATTGTAGGAGTTAATCAATTCTCTAAAGATGAGAAAATAGAAATTCCAATTTTAAAAATCGGAGAGGAAATTGCTGAGAGACAAAAGAAACGGTTAGAGAGAGTTAAAGCTGAGAGAGATAAAAAAAAGGTAGATCTTGCTCTTTCTAAAGTTCGAGAAGCAGCCAAAGGTGAGGATAATCTAATGGTTCCAATTTTAGAAGCCGTTAAAGCATATGCATCGATTGGTGAGATTTGTGACGTTTTAAGGGAAGTATTTGGAGAATGGAAAGGAGATCTACTTTTTTAGAAAAATAGGTGAGTTAAAATGAGTACAAATCAGAAAATTCGAGTATTACTTGCAAAACCAGGTTTAGACGGTCATGATCGGGGAGTTAAAGTTGTAGCAAGAGCGATACGGGATGCAGGAATGGAAGTAATCTATACAGGACTTCATAAAAGCCCTGAGCAAATAGTTGAGGCTGCACTTCAAGAAGATGTAGATGTAATAGGTCTCTCTAGCTTGAGTGGATCTCACATGGCTCTATTTTCCCGAATAATAGATTTATTAAAAGAAAAAGAGATGGCTGATGATACCTTGGTTATTGCAGGTGGAATTATCCCTGATGATGATGTTTCAAAACTTAAGAAAATTGGAATCCAAGGAATATTTGGACCTGGTACCGATACTGAAATCATAACAAATTTTATCAGAGAGAATATTAATCGTACTAAATGAGAGCATACTGAAATTCAGTCTCTCTTACTTCTTGGGTGAGAATATGACAACCTATCTATGTCAAAA
>JAEOTN010000062.1 GCA_016839865.1 Promethearchaeota archaeon
CCAGAGTAACATCCAAAGAAACATATTGAAACTATTAAGTAAAATCATAGGACCCGACAATCTGAACATCCATACTCTAGATTCTTGAATGAATATGAACGGTACTGTCGCAGCAGCCAGTAAAAAGCCTCCAATCAATATCAGCAACTGATTATTCTTCATCTTATTCGCTAACATGATCCAAAACGGTATACTAAACAGTGCTCCGACAAGAAATCCCGCCATAATAAGCGTAACATCCGTAGTGGGTCTATCTAGAACATATTCAACAAAATAGGGTATGCTTCCTGTCATTGATTGAGCAAGGCTTTGGTACAGGAAATATAATAAGAAGAATGCAAGAAGGTTCCTGTTTTTCAGCGCATAAATTAAATCCTTGAAAAAGCTTGTACTCCCTTGTTCTTCTTCATATTGCTTACTTTGCTCATATTTTGCTTTCATATATTTATCTTCTCTTACGCTTGGAAGGAGGAAGAGAATCGCTACAAATCCTATAGCTGACACAATTACACCATGATTAAAATACTCTGGTAGAGTTCCATCCCCGATGAAGATAGGTGGCAATAACGATCCTAGTGCAATTCCAACAATACCAACTGCAGTAGCAATTCCAGCCGCCTTTCGTCGTTCTTTAGCTCCCCTGAATTTATCGGGAAATGTCGCTTGGTATTGGACATCCCATAAGGAGTATAAAGTATCAAAAACACAAGACCATACGGTTAACCAGATGAATAATACCCATCCATATTGAACTGGATCAATTCGTGGGGGTAAGTAGATGATAAGATAGATAAAAGCCCATGGTAGCCCTCCAATGAGAATGTACGGAAATCTACGCCCAAATTTACGAGAAAGTTTACCCTTAATTGTTCTATTTGTAAGATAACCGATTAAAGGGTCGTTGATAGCGTTCCACACAGCATAAATAATATAAGCGGCCATCACTAACCATGTGTTTAAACCTACAACACGCTCATAAAAGAAGAAACACCATGTTGTAAATGCTAGTGTGAAAAATTCAGCGGCAAACTTACCAAAACCATAGGAGGTCATCGTATACCATTTATGTGGCTTATATTCAATACTTTCAGATGATACTGTCATTTTTTCTCACATTGATTCCATATTGTTGTTAACCTATTCACTCGATGAGTTAATAAAAATATAGGATTCTGAGTTTTTCAAAACCATAAACAATGGCTTTACAAATAGATGTTCCTTGTATGAAATGTGAGACGAGTGGTTGATCAACATAAAGTACATCATTTTTCGGGTTCATTTTACGATATGGGATTTCAGCAAGGTGAAAGATTCAAGGAGAGTTTGAAGGAAGCGTTCGTTGCGTTCAGGGATTACCCCGATATCAGCAAAATGAGACCAAAGTTAATTCCTCAAGGCTTATTTTTTCGATTAGCCGCACGAAAATCTAGAAAATGGTTTCAACCAACCCTAGAAAAGCTGGCACCTAATCAGGCGGAGAGAATTCGAGGTATTTCCGATGGTTCTGGGATTTCTCAAGACCTTATCTATCTATTATGTAGTACAGAGTTGCTCTTAACAAAGAAAACCTACGATGTGCCCATTATTGATGGATGTACTTCAATCGGATATGATAAGACTAAGACCGAGCGAGGACATACTATGGTGTCTCGAAATTTTGACTATCGGTATATGGTGGTTCCAACCCTTCGAATAAGAAAAAATTCCCCATACAAAGGATTTCAGAATCTTGACATTACTGCATCTCCTCTTCCAGGAACGTTTAATGGAATTAACGAAAAAGGAGTATTTATTGGCACTGATGAAGTTAGTGCAATCGAAGAAGTGAACCCAAATGACGCTCTCCCAGCCTCAATACTCATTCAAGAAGCGTTAGAGCATGCAACATGTTCACAAGATGTTTTTGATTATTTTAAACAACAACATCGTGGATCGAGTAATTCTATACTGGTGAATGATCCTTCGGGAGACATGTTTGTGATGGAATATACGTCAAAGCGTATTTTAAAACGTTCTCCTAAGCATAATTTCATATTAACTACGAACCATTTCATTTCAGAGGAGTTAAAACCAGTTGATATGCCATCAAAGGCTATATACACCCAAGAAGCTGGACCATTAGCAGGGATAAATATACAAGAAAGCACCCAGAAGCGCTATCAAATTGCAGATTTGTTACTAAATTCCCGGGAAAAATATCCAATTGATGAGATGAAATCCCTGCATAGCGATCATAGTGTCACATCAATGGATATCCCCGATCGCAATTGTTTATGCCGACATGGACCGATCATGACTACTGCGGCATCAATGATATTTGATTTGGAAACGCTAGATGCATGGATTTGTTTCGGAAGCCCTTGTAAAAACGAATTTGTGCATCATGAAATCAATTTTTGAGAAATTTCTTTACTAGTTTCTTAACTTTGGATAATTTTTCTAGTGGTACTGCATGAGTTGCCTTTTCAAATAAAACCAGCTCACAATTTTCAATAGCATCTGCAAGTTCTTGATATAATTCTATAGAAACGAATTGATCTTCAGTACCTCCAATTATTAAGGTAGGTACTTCAATATCATGAATATATTTCTTCAATCCGAAATTGTGATTTATAATATGAGTATATGCATCCACAATGGTTGACGGAGGATTCATATACTGTTTTATTCGAGACCATTTCAACATCGTGGAGATTCTGATATATAATCGCAATAATGGATTACGAACAAGACAAGTCAATCGAATTTGGGCTTCACGTCTGTTGTTATTCTTGGTGAGATTAACAACCTCTTTACATAATTCCAAACCTTGTTCAGACAATGCATAAGATGAAACAATTAAAAGTAATTTTTTGGTGAGTTCAGGATATTTACTCGCAAACGGAATAGCGACACCCCCTCCATAGGAAATGCCAGCAATAGTGCAAGGACCAATCCTTTCTTTAACGAATCCAGCAAAGTCTTCTGCGACATCAACTAGGAATGTGTCAGTGCTGATTTTTGGATCATAACCCAATATATACACATTTCCAACTACATCCCGAGGAACCAAGGATTTATATCGATTAATTTGGAGGTTTGGATTGATTCTAATTGGAAAATTTAATTCTTGTGTTGGAGGAAAAATTACTAATGTGTTATCTAAATTTTCTGAGAATTTCAGTTTGACATATGCATATTTCCCCCCAAAACTACCTGATTCTAATACTTTCATCATTTTTTCTCCCTATAATTCCTTCATCAACCTGTAAGCAAATTCAGTGGCAAGCATCAAGTTTGTTACAGAAATCCGCTCATCTTCAGCATGTCTTAAACCCATAAGTGTATCATAAGTAAGATCCTTATCGAGCATAAAGGGGGAGAACCCATAGCATGGTATTCCTTTTACTCTCCAAAACTTACTATCTGTACCTCCTACCCCCAGCACAGGTACAAGATTCGCCCCTTTATATAATTCTTGCATTACAGACTCAATTTTCGAATAAAATTCGGTTTCAATAAGAGAAATTGTTGATTCTTGGATGGAAATAGGCTTAAATGTGATTTCATTAAAAAGAGATTCTCCAAATTTCTTCTTTAGTGATGCAAGAACTGATAGTTCTGTTTCCCCCGGTAAAATACGGATATCTAAAGATAAATTTGCTTTCGGACTAATAACATTTACTTTCTCCCCTGCTCTAATGATTGTAGGAGTTAATGTATTACTTAACAAAGGAAGAAAGAATTTACCGATATTAAGTTTGAAAAGTTTTCCAGCAAGGAAGAATAAAGGTCTAATTAGCACGCGTTGTTTAAGAAGGAATTTAAAGACACGTGGTATTGACAAGGCATCAATAGTTTCTTTGTATTGACTGGTTACATTAAGTGGTTGCTTAGTTTTCCGTATGATATTTAAAACTTTGACGAGTTTGTAAATCGCATAGGTCTCAAAGTGAGAAGGCATAGAACCATGCCCTGCAGTTCCCGTGAACGTTAATTCCATTTGTGCTTTTCCCTTTTCTCCCCTCTGAATTAAAAAATCCGGACCGGTTGGAAGCTTTTCTCCTCCTAATTCATCAATTAAACAATCTACTTCTACGTCTTTATAGTGTTTCTTGGTTAAAAATTCTGCACCCCATTTACCTCCAGATTCTTCATCTGCTGTAAAAATGATTTTTATATTTCCTTTTGGTTTCCATCCTTCACGGATTAATAATAGTAACGCCATTAGATATGCTGTGCACTGATTTTTCATATCCAAGGCACCTCTTCCCCAAATATACTTATCATGCGTTAATTGAACTAGTTTTCCTGAAAAAGGAGGGTATTTCCATTCTCCTTCTGCTTGCACAACGTCTAAATGCCCATGAAATCCCCAAGTAAGGTTCTTTTTGGGTTCAGATCCTTTAACTGTGATTATGAGATTACCTCTCGAAGGTTGGGATTCGATTATTTTCGCGGTCAAATACGAACATTTCTCATTTTTTATGATATCTTGTAGTTTTTTTGCAAGAACAATTTCGTTCCCTGGAGGATTCGTTGTATCTGCTTGAATCATTAATTGGAGTAACTGAATAGTTTCATATATCACGGATTCGTTATGTAAAAACGTATCCACTCGATTAAAAGGAGAATTCGTATCTTTCTGACCCATGGAAAAGGATTAGTTAAAGAACTATAAAAATACTCAGCACAGAGAATATCACTCATTCAGATACAGCTCGAACAATCAAGTCTTGTTGAATCTGTTCATTTTGGTAATAATGGGGATCTTGGAAGTAATGAGAAAGTACCTCGTATTCCAATTCCATTAGTTTTGGTTTAAGCCATTCTAATGCTTTAGATTTAAACGGAATTAATGAGTGTAAAGAAAGTCCGTATTGTGCAGCTGTTTCTTGAGCACCTTGTTCCCTATCAACAAGTACTACTATCGTATTACAATTGATCTGAATATCACGACGTTCTGCTTCTGCAATCATCTGTTCTCTTCCGATTAATTTAGAGTTTAATCGAGTAACTAAGTCATCAATTAACGCTACGGCGTCTCCAGACACAAAATTTCCTTCCACTAAGGAATGTTGGCCATATTGAGATATTTTCTCATTGAATTGGTCTAAGGTTTTCACACCTTCGAGTTTTCGCGTATATCCCATAGGATAGCCACCTTGCATCGAGATTGCTGTAGCGATAGGAACACCTGCTGTAGCTAATCCCACAACACGATTACACAAACATTCTTCTTGAATTAATCGGGTTAAAGCAAATCCTACTCTTCGCAAAATTGCGGGATGACTCCCTAAAACACGGAGATTCAGATAAATTGGAGACCATAATCCAGAAATAAGTTTCCAGCCTTGTGGTCGATCTCGATACCACGTGCGGATCATTCCCGCATCATATAGCTGACCTACGATCTCTTTTCCAAATTTATTCTTTTCTTCTTCCCAACTCAATTAGATCGACCAGTGCACACTGTATTATGTAATCACCAGAATATTCGCACATAAAATTTTCGATATATAGATTTGTTGAAAGCTTTAATAAGGATTAGAAAAAAGATTGAGTACACTTTGGTCATAGATGGTCAAACATGGAACAATATTACATCATTATCGCTTTTACTGGTCTACTGATAATGATTTCACTATATGGTAGTGGAATTACTTACAAATATGTCAGAGCAACGAAAAATCGTTCTCTAGGAGCTTTTGCTCTTTCTTGGCTTTTTTGGTCAATTTCATATGGGTGTGAAATATGTGCAGCAATAGTCGAATATTATTTCCCATCTGAAGAGTATTGGAAATACCTTATTGTCTCTTGTTTTTTCTTTCAAATATCCGGAGTGTTTTCTTTTAGTCTGTTTGTAGATGAGAATTCAAAAGCAACAATTGGACCAGTAAAAATTACTGCAATTAGCATCATTGGATCCTTATATCTAATTTTACCCTTTGTAACTCCTCAGTTACAATTTAGTAATGTTTCGCTATATATCGTAGACGGAATGCTATGGTGGGTGCAAATGGCCTTTGGTTTGTTACATTTTCTAATTTCCTTAACGTGGATAACACGAATATGGAAAAACTCTCCAAAGAATACTAAAAGAGTCACCACAACGTTAATGCTGGTATTTACATCTAGTTCATTAGCTGCAATATCAATATATGTTACTAATGCACTTTTTGATTGGCCGATGATATTATTATATGTATTCCATGGAGGAGCAAGATTATCTATAGTAATTGCAATACAAATAGAGCCACGGATAATCAACATTCTTCCCTTTGTAGCTAATCGAGTCCTAGTAATCAACAGAAAATCTGGAGTCCTTCTATATGAATACTCTTGGACGGAGGAGGAACACAAAAATCTATCTTCATTTATTCATGGAATGCGAAAAGTGAGTCAAGAAACTTTTCGAGTTGGAGAATTGAAAAAATTAAATCTGGGTGAAGGATTAGTTCTTTTAGATTATACTGAGAATTTGACCTTTGCTCTGTTAACTACTAAATCAACCAAGTATCTTCAATTATGTTTCAAGAATTTCAAGGAGAGTTTTGTTAAAAAAGCAATAAAAGGGGATCTGAAATTGGATGGAGTAATAAATTCTGCTGATTTTGAGTTTGGGGATAATTTAGTTGAAAATTATTTCAAATATATCCCTTCGAGAAAAACAATGTAATATTATGGGAGTTGATTTCCCCAAGAATCCCAACCAAGTGTTGTTTTTCGCGCAAACAACTCAATTTTGTGGATATTACCAAACAATGTGTTAATACGTTTACGCACTTCTTCAGGCTTTTGGGAATGTTGAATCCGTTCTGCTTCCACAAGTCCTTTAATGTTATTCACCTGTTTGTATTGTCCCATCTTTCCTTTCGTTCCAAAAATAACTATTTCCCAGCTTTTTAAGGTCCATGGACTAAAATTGTACCATTTTTTATTGTTTTTTGTAGTTTTTATCCAATTAAATGCGACAGTTTTGTATGTGAATCCCCAATGTTCGAGGACGTAAATACCTTCTTTTAAATGGGAGTCTACTACCCATAAAAAACAAGCTGCATCTTCTGCGATAATATTTCGAATGGGCAGTTTCGCTATTTCCTCATGTGACATGGTAGGATAATGATTGTATTCCAGTTTATCATAATCCCTACCTCCATCTTGGAATTTTTTACTGGAAAACTTCCATGGAGGATCAGCATACACAATTTGATATTTCTTTCTAACAGAGTGAAGATCTTTTATGATTCCCATGGAATAACGCCTATGCATTA
>JAEOTN010000063.1 GCA_016839865.1 Promethearchaeota archaeon
CCATAACAATCTTTATATCAAATAAATGACGTACAAGTGACAATAATGTCAGCGGAACCTGCTCCAGAATATCCCGGAACTACGGAAAAAGATGACGAAGAGGTAAGAACACCATATTCTACAAATTTAGCACGATTAGGACGAAAAATGCGCAAATATGGGAATACAATGCTAGTATTAATGATAGTTACGCTACTTGTTAGTATTTTCATGTTTGGAATCGTTCTCAATCCGATTGTCGGCGCTTTAGTCATTTTCTACCTATTATTAGCTATTGAAATTGGATACTTCTTTACTTTTCTTGAGCACTTAAAATTATCCGAAATAGAGTATGGGGGATATTATCTCAGACAAGCCTACTATGTGTTTTTGGTGATGGTGTTAATGCAAATTATTCTCGCTTTAGTTGGAACTGTAATAGTTATAATCAAAATTGAAGAATTAACAGTTCATTTTGCTCCGGAAAATGCTCTTGTGACCATTTTTTATAGTTATAATCTTTTCAGCGCAGAAGCTTTCTGGATTAAAATCATTGAGTTGACCATCCCAATCTTATGTCTGTTTGGAGTTATCTTATTACGTAAATGGGGGAATTTTTATGTTGGGGATAGAATGGAGGAAGAATATCATGCACCTTTTCCAAAAGAAATGCAATTGATATTGTTTGGGGCTATCTTATACATAATCAATTTAGTTTTAGGAGTCGGTATTAATTTTATACCAAATGAGTCCACAATCATTTTAATCATTTCATTCTTCATCAATTTACTCCGTAGTGCAGGTGCAGTTCTTAGCGCAGTTGGATTTGCTCGAGCTGGATATTATCTTGAATTATACACCACTGAAGACAAAAAGAAATTCTTTTCAGTACGTCAATATGATGATAATTAAACATGTTTAAAAAGAAAAAGAATTGAATAGTCAAGTACTATTTTTTAATCCTTAATTTGTTCGAGAAGCGATAAAATTTGATAGATTCGAGTTCTTGTATGCAATGGGCAGTTAGGATCTTGAGATAAGTCATCTAATAAAGAGATCGCATTAGATGCATTCACTGCAGGAGTCTCTTCTTTGTCATTGATTGCTTCAGTAGCTTCACCTGTAACACGTCGTATATTCCGCGGTACCGAATTATCTGCCGAAACTTGGTCTAGTAAATAGTTCGCTTGTTCGAGAATTTCTTTAATTTCTTCCATTATCTGTTTCTTCGTTTTGCGTGGCACGAAAACATCACCTAGGTAAAAGTACGATGTCTACTCTATAGAAATAATAATCTGCACTAATTAAAGCAGAATTAAAAATTTTCGCTATTAGCGTGTTTAAACAAACGTATAATCTTGTACTTGAGGTGGAATAATTAAAAAATTTTCAAGATTATTACTAGATACTACCTCAATGACATAATCAAGGACTCCTATTTCAGATGGCATGTGTGCATCGCTACCAGTAGTTATCTTGAGTTTTTTCTTCTCTTCTGAATTTAAACATTGAATAAGCTCAATAAATGCAATTGCATCTCTTTCTGGTAATTTATTTTCATTAAGCTCAAATCCAATATCGTGGCTCAATAAATATTTAAAAGTAGCCAGATTCATGGAAGAATAATTCGGATGCGCAAAAATTACAGGGACATGTTTAAAGCCTAGATCGTTGAGATAAGACCTCATATTGATTGCTGTTAAAACTGGTTCTCGTATATAAACTGCCTCAATAAGAAACAGTGATAAATATTCCAAATTGTCCTGCAGTTTATCTTCAAAGGGGGAACTTTGATTTTTTTTTAAAAAATCTGAAGATATTTCGACAGCTGGAAAAATTGTTATCTGATCCCGGTATTTACGACGCATTCGTGAGATTTCAGATAGATATTCCTCAATAGTCTTTGGGGAGTTTGAAAACGAGTAGAGAAAATGTCCATAGGGACTCAAATGATCAGATACTGCTACATTTTTCACATTTCGATCAATTGCTGATAAAATCATCGATTCAATATTTGATTCTCCATCAGAAAAATTAGTATGGAAATGTAAATCGCTTTTTATCATTTGTTGATGAAGAACATCAAGAAAATCAGAAAAAGTTTACGGTAATTATGTTGAGGAAATATAATACCACTATTGTGACCAAAGTTAAGGCAGATAATATCGTTATAATTAATCCAAATAATCTCCACTTCACAGAAAGATTGTATAACGTTTCCCTGCGATAGATAACTACTAATAGAATAGAGCTAAAAAGGACCAAGGAAAGCAAAAACCATATGATATTTACTCGAACGAATGAGAAGATCGCAGTATTTGCAAAAATATAAACAATTACTGAGTAGTATACCATTTTTGAGAATGTTTTTGCGTCTTTCAAGGCTTTTGGGGTAATAAAAATTGGGAAAAGAAATGTGGACGCGATCATGGCACTTAAGAAAATTACTTGAATGAGCTCAAGGAATGGTTGTAATACAAAGATAAGTACAATGAAAATAAGCGCTACCATAATCAGGGTAATAATTGTCTTATATTTCAAGTAAAAATTCTTCATAAACACACCAAAGTTCTTGAAGAAATGCACGATTTTCTGGTAGATTACTCGCAAATTTTCTGCGAGGTTTCTGAAAAAATCTACAAATTTACGAAATTCAAAAATAACAGGATATAACATCATTATTACCATTCCTGAGGCTATCCCAATCAAAATTCCCTGAACTGCGACAACTGATGCCATTACAAAACCCAATTCTGCAGAAATAAATGCCCAGAATATGGGTCCTGTTATCCTCTTGTATTTCTTTTCCCATGGATTATAAATAAGTTGACTGAGCAGTGTGAATAGGAAAAGAGATATGGAAATGGCAAGTTCAAATCCAAAATTCAAGGATTCTTCTGCATATACATATGTCCAATAGGAAGCTATGACTGACATCGCGAATGCTGCAATACTTCTAATGAGACGCGTTGTTTTATCCATAAATATCGGGAAATACCGTTCTATAACCATCTGGATATAAAGTGTAACACTTCCAGCAAAAAGGGCTATTAACCAGGAGCTAGGTATGAATAACAAGAAAATTTCTATTGAAATAAAGAAATAGGTGACCATCCGCAAATATTTCATAAGATGGAACTTGACACTGTAATCAGATAATTTGCGCTTCAAAATAAAGACTGTTCCATAACTTGTGAAAGTTAAAACACAAAAGCTGGACATCAGGTAAAAAACATCACTTATGGTAATAGTAAACGAAGGATTAATCAGCCATTCGGGATTTGTGTTCCAAAATTGAATTGGAATTATCATAGAGCTCATAATAGAAAACCCTATCCAAGATAACAGGGAGTAATAGAAATTGACTTTAGTTGGGAATGCTTTTAAGACATAGTAATTCAACTCAGCTTGAGCATATAACACTAAAAATGCCACGCTAAGAGAAAACACCACCGTTCCTGTAACTATATAAAGAATTGAATAAGATATTACTGAAACTGTTCCATAAATGAGAATAGCAAATATGGTGTTGATCCTTTTAACAATTTTAAGACTTCTGGGTTCAATCTCAGCTAATAAGTCCATTAATTCTCCATGGGTTTTGATTTCAAGATCAATTTTTGAAAATTTAGCTTCTAGTTTTTCCATATTTTTCGTTGAATGGATAGCGATATCCGTTATTAGGTAAATTGTATAGTATTGGGCAGAGGCTAAGATAGCAATCATTCCAAATATAATTAGATTTGAGTATGTAAAACCTGCCAATAATTGTATTAGAGTCAATGCAAAAAACAGCACTGAACCTGATAACAACATCCACAACAATATCAAGAACAGATTTCTGGTAACGACACCTACTGACTTCAAGGTAAATTTATCTTGTATGAATAGAGCAAAAGCTACTAAAATAGTGATTCCAATCGGTATAGCACAGAAAATTATTAAACGGATACCGGTTGGGTTGTTCCATAATATATTGAAGATTAAATCGACACCTAGTAAGTCCAACTCTAGAAGAGTACTATTTATCAGATTTGTGAAATATGAATCATAAGTAATTGCCCCAAGCAGAAAACTTGCCAAAATGTAAGTAAGAGATAAAATGAAGCTATACTTGGGTGAAATAAATTTTTTGTATAGAATTAGTTTATCTGAGTTTTCCAAATTATCAATAACGAATGGTCCTTTGCGTTTCCTCCATCGTGAGGATCGAGATAACATACGGAACGAATAGTGGTCGAGAACCACAGGATCGATATTGTAATTTCGTACAATTTTTTCATTCTGTAACAGATAGTACAAATAAAGTGTAAGAAATTGGGATATGAGAATTCCAAGCAGACTTAGAACTCCTAAAGTAATAGCAAAGCGAAGTGGTGGAATAACAATAATCAATTGAATTATAGCGAGAATGTTGAGAAGGATCCAGGAGTATAACAATATCCGTGATCGAGTTAACCGATTAAATAACTTAAATACATATTTTTCTAAGATTGCTTCGATAAACAACACTAAGGACGCATAAACTATTCGTGTAATTAATGGTTGGTTAAACGAGAAACTGTTGGCTATAATAAAAGCAGCTAATAATAATAGGATCGGTTGCAAAACATCATTCCATTTATCTAGTATTGGTTTTTGAAGATGAACATTTTTAGTTTGAACGTAATTCCGAACAATCAGTTGAATTTCGACTACAATCAAGAAGAGTACAATAGCGCCTAAAAATAAAATATTAGGCCAATATAAGTGTTGGAAAAGGATTGGAAATCCCTCTTGAATCAATTGGAGTTCAGCACCATACACCATTACAACGGAGAAGGGTGTTAAGAGTGTTAAAATCATCAGAACGCTATGGAATATTTGTACCATGACCAATCGATATGATGAAGGGATAAGTTTTTTGATATTATAGAAAAATGTTGCGATACATGCAAACATCATAAATCTGAATATATATACGTGATATAATGAGATAGAATCTATTCCTGGGAATAAATTAGATAATAAAAGGGCTGCGAAATACGATAACTCAATAATTATTCCTTGCTTGATCCATGCATCTAGAAATTTTATCATATTTTTCAATACTACACTGCGTTTCTCTTGTTTCTCAACCAGTTTAAGTGTATCAGACATGGAATCTTGAGTAGAACTGGTTGGAAGGACGTCATCCAATACAGGAGTTTGGAGATCTGGAGATGTAACTCCTGGTAGTAAAGAATCTAAAACGTCTTTTACTTCATCGAAATTTGCTTCACTAACAAGATCCTCATGATGTATTACTGTAGGTGCTGGAATTGGGATTGGGGTATCAATTCCTAAAGATTCGCTATCAGCAGGTGAAATGATATCTGGAGTGGGTTCGACCGACAAAATTGTACTACTATCTTGCACGGATGAAGACACTGATTGAGCGAGTAAGCGTAAATTCGAGGAAAGATGTTTTTGATATCTGCGCAAATGAAGAACTATCACATAACTTCCAATAGTTACGGTTAGTAAGACTGCAAACACATAAGATATTAGCAAACTTATGAAATACCCGATTGCTATAAGAAATGCTAGCCAGCTGATAATTTTAACAATCAGAGTCGTAATTCTACTATAAAATGCTATCCAATTGCTTAAAACGATGAAGATTAAGTAAAATACAAGACAATCTAAAGCAATTTGCAAGGACAATACTATCGGATTTGATAGAACTAATGAAGAGAATAATCCAAGAAACCAAGGAACGAAATATGAATTTATAATGATAATTCCGTACAATATTGAAGCATACAACAGATTTGTTGCAATAAATCGAATTACTCTTATCAATCCTGTCTTTTGTAAAATACCATTTCGTTTGTTATATTCAAGGACTATGAAAGTACTCGCAGAAACTCCAAATATAAAAATCTGGATTTGGTAGAGATTAGGAACTGGAATACAAAAAGCTGCTACATAACTTGCTGAATACAACA
>JAEOTN010000377.1 GCA_016839865.1 Promethearchaeota archaeon
CGCGGTCAACATCTCTAAACACACACATGTCCCATTTCTCACCGTTGTATTTTCCTCCTACTCCGAAAAATCCATCACTCCATTTAATCATATTCCACTCAAATGATGCAGTCTCAGGATTCGTAGAACTCATTTCCACCCAATAGACCGCTCCTTTACTTCGTGGGTAATATCCATTTTTATGCATTAACATCCCCAAGATGTCGGGATTGGTGTCGTTGTTGATATCTCCTATCTTAATTGGTCTGCATCTCCACTGAAGATGTTCGGGTTTTGATATTTTTACAAGTTCCCATGGTTCCGTTGTGTTTCCGGGATTTCCTGGATTTTTAAACCAATAAATATCATCAATTACTTGCATAACAACTTCTGGAAACCCATCTCCTGAGAAATCATATGATGTTACTTGTTCTTTAGCATAGAATTCAGGACCTTGATAGATTACATATTTTGGCCATGGATCAATCTGAGATGCGTTCATCGCTCCAGGATTTTCATACCAAAAAACTCCTTCATCTTCATCTTCTGTATCCCAATCACTATTACAGAGAACCAGATCATCATCACCATCATCATCGAGGTCAGAAAAGACGAATCCATGCCCACTTTCGAGTTCCGCATCAATCTCATGAATACTCCATTTAGTCATATCTCGACGATCGGATGGATTCGACGGTGACTCAATCCATTTCAGTCCTGCTTTCGGGTCGGTTCCTCTTCCTCCTACAATAATATCGTCTACTCCATCCTCATTAATATCATATGCTCGAATGAAGTGAAATTGCCCTTGATCCTGTGTTCCTTCAATATCATTGCTTTGGATCCATTCAGCTGGGTCCATAACTGAGGATGTATCTGGTCCCCAGATAATAAAGACACCTGAAGACGCAAATAACTCTTCTCCATGCGCTACAACAACGTCAGCATTTCCATCATCATCAAAGTCCCCAAGGGCACTAGATTCTGCATTGCTAATCTTTCCTACTGTAATCGCTGGCCAAGGATTCTTTACTAGATTCACAGATCCTGGATGGAATGCAATTCTTAATTTTCCATCCCACTCATAGTTCGTAACATAATCATCGAATCCATCACCATTTACGTCATAGGGGTCCAACCCATTAGGTAAAACAAATCCTGGATTATCTATTTCATGCATGTTCCAAACTTGCGCGGAAGCTCGTGGTTGTAAGACTCCGCGACCTAAGAATGCGAAGGTCATATCCGATCCTAAAATCAACAGAAATCCAATTACTTTTATCCATCTCGATCCTTTTTTCACTCTTTCTGGAAATTTTACCTTCCAAGAGATAAACCACACAATTGAAAATCCCACAATCATAAAGAGAGCTACAAAACAGAACGCATACTGTCTTGTAGGAATTCCAAAAATAAGAAAAATAAAACTAACAATATAAGGAACAAATTCAATTGTGAATTTGAGTTTAGATCGCATTAACTACTGTATTCTTTCTGGAGCTTAATAAAATCCTCGTTATCTCGAATGAAATCGAATTCTTTGTCATCTGTTAGCATATTGCATTGAGTCTTGTCAAGTTCAAATGCTTTCCGTAGGTAATGTAGAACTTTCTTGGTATCTTTCACAGTAGCATACCCATCCGCAATATTGTACATGTTAGTGCCACTATCTTTACCAAGTTCTTCAGCCTTGCTGATCGCTTTAGTTGCTTCTTTGATCTCATTTTTGACAAACAAAACTTTTGCAAGAGCTGTCCAATTGAAATCATTATCTGGACCCATTTTTACGGCTTTGCGGCATACTTCTTCTGCTTTTTTTATGTCTTTTCGCCATATCGAGTATCCTAATGATGCCCAATTGGAAGAATCTTCAGGAGAAACCTCAATTGCTTTACGGGCTGCTTGTTCAGCTTGCTCATAATCCTCAGTACGTCGATAAATGCAAGATAAAAGGTCATATCCATTTCCATGCTTTGGAAATTTATCCACTAATGAATTAAATATCTCTATTGCTTCTGAAATTTCCCCCTTGTGACAATATCGACACCCTAATCTCTCCAATGTTCGTTTATATATTGGAGCTGATTCGGGAGCTAATTTCAATACTTTCTTGAAGGCAGATATTGCTAGCTTTATGTCACCTTTCTGGTCAGCAATATAACCTAGAAACTCCCATTCTTCGAAATTTTCTGGATCGAGCTTGAGAGTTGTGTTTTGAGTCTCAATCGCTTCATCATACTTCTTTTTTCGAGTATACACACTGGCTAATTCCATAAATAAGTGAGTTTCTTCAGGAAATTTTTCGGTAGCTTCTTCTAAGCAGGATTCTGCTTCATCTATTCGATCTAATTCCTGTAGCGCTTTCGCACGCAGAAGCCATGTTCTAGGATTGTAAGGATTAATATCAAGTGATCGATCGAAATTACTAAGAGCTTTTTCAGTTTTCTCGTTACGGATTTGAGCATATCCTAACCTATAAAACGCATCATAATCAGATGGATCTTTTTGGGTAATTTCTGATAGTAATTTCTCGCTTTCCGACCATTTTTTCTCATCTGATAAATTAATTGCTTCATCATACTTCTCTGATAATTTCCCGAGCCGTCGTTCACATTTCATAGATACGACGTAACGAAGGTCGATGTCAATGAGGTTACCATTACGTAGATAAACATTCACCGTTCTCCCCGTTTCTTCTACATTGCTGATCTGGGCTGCAGGAATTTCTAGAACTTGTTGGTTAGTCAATGTGATAGTAATTTTTTTATAATTAAGGTTATGTAATGCACGTGTAAGTGGATGTTGTTCGGGATTTTCACTTTTCTTATGCCAAACTACTGTTCCTATGAGGCTTGTAGGTAAATCTAAGTCCCAGTTCTTGTTTTCGATGTGTAAAACCTGCTGACTAGTGTACTCTCTAACTTCAACGTTTGTAACCAATTCTGGTCTAATTATGTAGTAATCTATGGGTGAGTAATAAATATGCACTTCCCGATAGCGTTGATCTGTCAGTTTCTTAGCGAAATCACCAAGTAATCGCGCACTTTCCTTATCGATCGTCATCTTCTGTCTTCTCCAAATTAATCCTAAAAAAAAAATTTTGAGGTTTTGTTTGATTTATTTTTTGATATGAAAATTAAGTCGACCACCTCAACCAGAAATGCTCAACCCAGTAGATACAAGATAGTCTTTTATAGTCAAAAGTTCAATAGTGAAGAAGATGTGATTATCATGTCGGATGAAAAACGAATTCGATCGAAAGGATATGTTGTCTACCTTGTAGTATTCATGGGATTGGTAGCCCTTGTAGATCAATACTTAAGCCTTGTAGAAACTTCTGTTGTAACTTCAATCGCAGATCACTATTTTGCAGGAGATGAAAGTCAATTTTTCTTCTGGGCTGGAATTTTCGGTTTTGCAGCTTTCCTAGTTACTTTTTTAACTATGTTTGCGGACTTATGGGGTAGACGAATTGGCATTGCCATTTTGTTGATATTGATGAGTGGATGCGCATTAGCAATTGGTTTTGTGGGACATTTGAATTTCTGGGCATTCATGTCGTTATATGCGATTGTCATAATGGCAACAAATGCTAATTTATGGACGATACCAGTTAGCGAGGAATCACCTCCGAAGCGAAGAGGATTCAATGGAAGTATGGCTTTCTTGATAGGGCTAATTCCGTTATATGCTTTCATTGCAGAACCAATTTCGAATGCATTTGGATGGCAATGGGCCTACGGAGTTTTTGGAATCGTGGGATTACTGGTCTTCATAATGTGGTTCTGGATGAAGGAAACTCATCGTTGGAAAGAAAAGAAAGCCGAAATCAAGGAATCTGTAAAGATCAAGAAGAGAATTTCTAAATTCAAAGAATTGACAAAAAGAGATTGGTTGTACGTATTAATTACTGGCGCTATATATCTCTGTTGGAATTTGGCATTTAAAGCAGCAACACTGACAGTAGAACCTTATTTTCAAGGCAATCCTTCATACGGAACATTTTATTTGATAGCAGGAGCATCCACAATTTTAGGCGCATTAATGATTGGAGTATTAATGGAGAAAGTAGGAAGAGTATTCTCATTCATATTTGCTAGTGTAGGTGCAGCAGTAGGTTATTTCCTAATGGCATTCATTGGGTCTCTTATTGGAATGGTATTGGTCTACTTCTTCATGGCAGCATTCCTAGGATTTATTTTGGTCTATATATCGGAAATATTTCCAACAAAAACAAGAGCTACTGGTGTTGGTCTAGCAATCACACTATCAAGAATTGGATATGTGATCGCTCCACTTATTGCAAGCGCGATAGCACCAAATTACAATATTCTCTATATAATTAC
>JAEOTN010000378.1 GCA_016839865.1 Promethearchaeota archaeon
CTACCGAAGCTGGTAACAATTGAAAGGATTATACCTAAGGCAATGGAAATCAGAATTGAGGTTTGTTTTGCAAATAAAGTAACATCTAAAGCAATAAATTGAGTATAAACCATTGGACGAATCCAAATATCATGCCCGAAAAATGTTCCAAATCCCAAACCTGCACCTAACAGTGATGCAACCACTCCATTGATTACGGATTCCAAGAAAATTTGATTATTAAGCATTCTTGGAGCAACTCCTTTGCTCTTTAATAATAAGTATTCGTCGATTTTGTTTTGTGCAGCGGATTTAGCTGCAAACGAACCTATAATTATCGCTACAATTAGAATAGGAACATTGATTATCTGCGAGAAGATACGTAAACGTCTCGACATTTGAAATAACTCATTAAGGGGTTGACTAATCATATCTCTTAAGGCAACCGTTGGCGGTAATCGTCTTATCACAACCTCCTTATCCTGTGTAACAGAAATACTTGGAGGTACCATATTGAAAAAGGAGGTAAAATCTCTATTCAGATTTACACCGTATCCTGATATATACTGAAAATCACGGGGTGATTCAGTTGGTCCTACAATCGTATCAATATTTCGATAATAATTCTGAAAAGGATGACTTCCATCTGTGAAATCAGAATATGTGAGAATCGGATGTTGGTATGGGAAAATTGAATAATATTCTACGTCATCATAAGTTTGTAGTTCATCTATTTCTTCCTCGGTTAATTCATAATAATTGTTGAGATAAGTTACCGAATTATTGACAATTCGGTATCTATCGAAATTAACATGAGGAATAAAAGTACCAACAATTGTAATATTTGGGATGTCTACAAGGTAAAAGGTACTAGAATCATGCTGATAGTGTGTAAATAATTCTTGAGTCATATTGACTTCCCAGTTCATTTTTAGTGAGACAATATAGTCAACTAAAATCTCATTTGGGTTTTTTGGGACATCTCCCTCAACAATTTCATAAAACTGGGAGAATCGATTAGAAGCATAAAAGGATTCGTCAAATTGGTACGTATGAAATCTCATGAACTCATAAGTTGTGTTACTATATATGAATGCTCTATTGGAGGTTATTGTTTGGTATCGATAAATTTCGTCCACATCTAAATCTACAGATGCAAATGTTTCCATTACATCCGTGTCGGTACCATCAAAAACTCCAGAACAATCTAATTCTTGAATTGATCGTTGATGAGTAACTGAAAAATCTGAAAACATATCAAACTGGGAAGAAGAACGAAGTGCATCTCGTTCAAATGCATCAAAATAATAAAATAAACCAGCGATCATCGAAATAGCAAGTGCCAAAGTAAGGATTGTCATCAACGACTTTCGAATATTGTAAATCGCTTGCCGGAAAGTGAAGGAAAATTTTCGAAACATGATGGACTTCTAAGCTAGCGTAAAGTGGGTAGTATTAAATTTTTATGACACTGATATTTTAAAAAGTGTAAAATGAATAACAGTTATTTCAAAAGCTTTTTTAACTCGGAAACTGGTACCTCAAATTCGTTAGAGATTTCTTCTAGTTTCATTTCAATCTCATCACTATCATATTCTGTTAAGATAGTCCTTAATTGGGGGAAAATATGGTTAGCAATCTCGAGTTTAGATTTGAAGAAATATTTTTGTAATCCTTCGAGTGTTTCATTATTTGCATAACGGAATCGTAAATTCGCTAAATTAGGCATTTTAAATTTTGTATATCCTTTAGCAATGCGATCTGAGGTAGATAATATAACTCCTCCAGAGACTAAATCAAAAAAGTATGGTAATAGTGAAAAATCCATCCGTGTCATAATCTGATTCATTAGATTATCGGCATCAACTAAATTGATTAGAACTTCTCGAAAATCTCTTTTACTAGTAAGAATATTGGAAATATTTGAATGAATGATTTTATGTAAGATTTTATAATCATAGTCTATGTTTGATAAAATATCTCTTGCATCCTTGATAGTTTTTTGTTCAAACATGTTTTTTAGAAAGGAGTATATTTTTTCCTCAATATCTCGGTGAAGGTCTAGAAATTCTACATCTGAAAATACTCCTTGTGCTAAAGCCTGCAAATCATTAATTGCAGATCTCATATCTCCACTTGCATTCTGCGCGATGACCTCAATTACCTTGTTTTCGACAGATAAATTTTCTTGTTCAGCAATGTTTTTTAACAATTTCACAATAGAGATTTTCTGTAATTTTCTACAGATAAACTTTGTAACTGAGTCATACAATTTTCGAAATCTAGGATCACGAAAGTTACTAGTCATAATAATTGGATTTTTTGTTTTTTTAACTAGTTCAAGAATTGCTTTAATTCCACCTCTATCACTTCGTCCACTGATTCCATCGACCTCATCAATCAGAATTATTTTTTTTAGCATTTTTTTTGGAGTTATAAAGGAGAGTAAATCTGTAGAGGAAACACTTTCCTGCAAGGTTTCTAATATTGCAGTTTCTGTTCTTACATCAGAAGCATTCATTTCGACTACATTATAACCTAAATCATTCGCAACGGCATACACAACTGTTGTTTTTCCTATTCCAGGTGGACCCTCCAACAAGACAGCTTTTTGTGAAACTTTTAGTTTTTTTCCAGATTTATGCAATTCTTCAAATTTTTTTATGAAATCTTTAATCTTTTTAACATTACTTGTAAAACCTATCATCTCTTTGGTTCTCTTAGGACGATATTTTTCCACCCATGGCAATTCTGGAGCTTTTCTCATATTTTTTCCCTCATTCATATTTTAATCCTAAGTCAATCAAATTCTGAACCAAATGATCAAACATTAAATCTATACTTGTGGAATTCACGGTATGAAAATCAATCTCAGAGACTAAATCGACGATATCTGCTTTTAAATATTCAACTACGGGTAAATTGAATACCTCCTCACATAGGATTTCAATAATCTCATTAAATGTACGATCAAATTTCTTTATGCGAGAAATATTGGACTTAACCAAGTCGTCTTTTTGAGATAAACTATTATGTAGTAGTGCATTTACTTCAGTTCGCAGTGTGTCTTTTGCAGTCTCATGAACTGCATCGGAGCTTATATTTGATGAACTTGCAGCAGTTGCCTGAAGATATGATAAAGAATCACCCAAATTCCCATTTGAAGCAGTATACAATGTTCTTATTGCAGTTGTATCAATTTTTATTTTTTCAAGCTTTGCAATATCTTTAATTTTCTTATTGAAAACAGAATACGGAATTTTTTTGAAAAACATAATATTGCATCTTGAAAGTATTGGATCTATTATTGAGGATATTTGATCTGTCAATAAAATCATTCTACAATAAGATGAGTATCTCTCCATTAATCTGCGAAAACCTTGTTGTTGGTTACCCAGCAAGTGAAAATCATCAATAATAAGAATCTTAAGAGGGTGAAATGAAATGGATTTTATTTCTACAAATGGTTTTATTCGTGAAAAAATGAATGCAGGCCATGTAAATCTTCTGCCTGCAGTACTACCTAATCTACGAGTAGGTACATAGGAATTTCGGCTAGTGTTGTCTCTTTCATTCTGAGTTAATGGATCAGATCCATAGACAATTTTGCAGTTTGTCTCAAAAGCTTCACCCAATACATGTTTTGCAAATAATCGTGCAGTCTCCATTTTATCAAATTCTTTTGGACCAGTAAAAAGTAGATGGGATATATCTTGTGTTGATGAGATATGTTTAAGAGATTCTATAATTTCTTCTCTTCCAACAATATCATCTATAGATTTAGGTTGATATTTTAATCTCCACAAGATTGATGACATTTTGATCACTTCTCCTGAATAACGTCACATAATAATGCCGTTAATGCTTCTAATTGTAGCTCTCTATTGGACCCTACAGTTAAACGAAAGTCGATTTCAGCAATGCCTTCTAACAAGTTTGGTTTTTTTGTCATAGGGATGGATTTCTCGGTTAATATCCAGTCCACTAGTTGGTAAAGAAAGTTTCTTCCTGAAAAATGTGGGTCTTGATGTAAAACATCCACGCTATTACTAAATTTTGATTTCAAAACATTTTGGGTATAATCGGATAAATTAGACGGATGCAAATAACCCGCAATCTGATATAAACCTGTGATATCATCAGTGTTTAATTGAGAGAAAATTTGTAAAAAGTTGATTGCTTTCCGAAGGTCACCCTGGCTTATTAGATAAAGTACATCAAATATCGATTTTGGTAGTTTAAGCTTTTCACTTTTAGCAATCTGTTCCAATTTCTGTAGTACAACTGATTTGGGTAAAAGAATGAAACGAAATAATGCACAACGAGATAGTAGAGGATCTATAAGACGATTTTCATAGTTACACATCAATATAAATCGAACATTAGGTGGGGCTTTTTCAATAATTCTCCGCAAAGCATGTTGAGGATCCTTTGGAATATTATCTGCTTCATCCAAAATAACAAACTTCAGAGAATCTAGTGATCGTGTGATGTTTCTGGTAGAAGTAAATGACTTAATTTCATTTCTTACAGTGTTCATCCGAACGCTATCACTGGCATTAAGTTCTAATATTAAATCCGTCGAAAAATCATCCCCTAAGATATCATTTACAAAAGCAACAGCGCAGGATGTTTTTCCTGTTCCTGCTGGGCCGGAAAAAACCATATGCGGGATTTTTCGTTCTTTTGCAAAATATCTAAGTGCTGCTACTATCCATTCTTGCCCTTCAATTCGATCCAAAGAAGATGGACGGTATTTTTCAACCCATGGTAGCGATTTTGAATGCTTTTTTACTCGGACAAACACATGAATTCAATCCGTTACTACTAGTCTTCAAATTTTAATTCCATTACTGTGTAAGTAGGATGGAAATTGAAATCATCGAACTGAAATTCATTGTTGATTTTATCATGTAATGCGGGTTCTTGTGGGAGATTCACTTTAACAAGTCGGATATTCGATTTTTTCAATGAATCAAGTGCAAGAGTCAATAGCCTTTTTCCTAAAGATTTACCTCGGTACTCCTCATCTACATGAATTTGTTTGATATATGCTTCTGAAGTTCCGAATGGATCAACTCTTAACTCACTAAATATCATCCCAGCTAATTTTCCAGTTTTTTTATCAACTGCAACATAGGTTCCATGTCGTTGTAGAGGATCAAAAATACGACGCATGATCCCCCAGTCAAACCGCTTTTCATCAAATGGTTCATCTTTTTCCTTTTCTTTTACTAAATTTCGGGTTAACCGCTCAATTTCTGGTTTATCGGAATCGGGTAACACCATTCGTAGTTCGAATTCATCATCCATTTCGATTTTCACAGTCTAATATCTGGTTCTCATGTTTATTAAAATTATTTAAGACTGCACTATAATCCATTAATTTTAATAGTTGATTGACGTTTAATTAACCCAAAGAGTGTGGTACTAAATTTCCTTTACCCGCTAAAATAACCGACAAAAATCGTGGAACTTATGAGTAAAAATCAATCCATTTTTTTCCTTTTTTTTGTCATCACAAGCGGTTCAGTATTAAATATGATGGGAGTATCATCAAATACAGTTTTATCTTTTCCTAATTCTGCACAATCCCCCCAAAGTCAACAATTAATTGACTATTTTCTTGAATTTTTCGAAGATGATTGGACATTAGGAGAAGATTATGAATATAATTCTTCACTTGATATGGTGCAACAATCCTATGAACGCACAGGATCTGGATACACTCCTTTTAAATCTGACCATATTAAACAAAATATGAGTATTACTCCAATATTTTCGCCCGATAATTCGGAATCTCTACTTCTTTCACTGATCGATAATGCTTCGACTAAGCTGTATATAGAACAAATGTATATTTATAACGAAACATCCACAATTGACATACTCCAAGCTATCATCAATGCTCATGGTCGTGGGGTAGATGTAAAAGTTATTGTAGGAGAGGATAATGATGAATCTGGAGAAACTGCAGACAATTTAACAAACTATGGTATACCAGTACGAGTGTCTGTCGAAGATGCAGGAAATGGGAATTATTTTGATACAATGCATAATAAAGGGATCATATCTGATGACCAGGTGCTTATATCTAGTATTAATTGGTCACCTACATCAATTTTTTACAATCGAGAATCAGGATTGATTGTGGAATCTTCTTTGGTTGCAGACTACTTTGAAATGCTTTTCGATTACGATTGGATCGCAAGTGAAGTATATAACTCCTCAGTTCATTTTGAAAGTTACTTGGTTCCTCCAAAACCATCAAACGGAGGTCCATTAACTTCCAGTCCAGAATATACTCCTAAATTTGCCACACCCAGAACATTCACCGGAGAGTTTGAGATAGATGCTTTGGCTTCTCCTGATAATTGTTTCGAAATAGTAGAAGAAGCCATTTTGAATGCTCAAAAATCCATATTTATCTCAGTTTATACCCTAAGTTCTCCCTATCTGTTGGAAGCTTTACGGAACCGTGTTGCTGCTGGGCTTGATGTTCGATTGTTATTGGAACAAAATCAATTTTCATCTTACGAAAAAAAATATAACCGTCATACCATGTACAACCTAACTACATTAGGGGTTGCTGGGAATTATGCACATGGTAGGTGGGCTGCAGCCAATAATGAGTTTACATTTCAACATTGTAAATACGCTATCATAGACAACAAAACTCTTATTGTCTCAAGCGGTAACTGGTCACGAGCCTCATGTCCAAAACCACAAGATGATGGGGACGTTAATGGTAATAGAGACTGGTGGATTATTATAAATAGTGAAAAATCCACTCCTACTCCATTGAATTTGAAAGAAATTATCTTATTCTATATACTACCCGGAATTATTGTAGCTGGCCTCGCTGGAATTATATTCCTGATAACAAAAAATAGAAAAGCATTCTCTTCTGTTGTCTAATAAGCGAGATATATGGTATATATTCTCTACAACGGGCTATTAATTATGCAATTTCTTTTATTTGAAGCAAATTCTTATCTTGCACTAACCCCGTCCCATGCTTTAATTTCGGGATCTTCATAATCACATTCGGGATTGGGACATTTAGCATCTACTTCCCATTGCTCCAAAGCAGGATGTACTCGTGTCATAAGCGAGCCACATTTCGGGCAAACGAGGAATTTTGCACCACAACCAGTACACATATTCAAAGTGCCTTTTTCTACAAATCGGAATGCACGTTTCATCCATTCGTCGGTTACATGTCGGAAGTCAGTTTTATCGCAAACTTCACATTTTTTTTGTAATCCCATAAGCGTTATCCACTTCTATTTTTTACTTTTTTTAAAAGACAAGATTTGTATATTGTATATCCCTCGAGGTATCTTTAATCTCCTTAAAACATTTGGTAGTCGATTGATGTTAAACAGATGTTAAATCTTGATACAATTGAGGGATTAAATTCTTGTATTCATCATTTTCAATATTACTTAGTATATTAGCGGCAATTTTGTTAAGAATTTCTCTATAGTTGTTTATCCGTTCATCTCTACGCAGTAGCAATGCAACAATATAGTTTTCGACTTCTATATGCTTTTCTCCTAACCCTGAGAAAAATGATACTACTTTATTGTTTTTCAATGTCAAAGAGGAAAATCCTGGCTCTAAAGAGGAAGAAACTCCACGATGAGACCCATAGATTTGTGTCAATAAATTGTTAGTTATTTTCAGAGATTCCGGATAACTGGAGATTAATATTGGTCCAATTTCATTGTCCCACTGTAAGACCATTATTCCTAAAGGCACTGTTTTATGTCACCATTACAATATTTTGAATGAATATTATTAGTATTACTAAGTTTTGAACCTAACAATCTATCCTAGATCCAATTAACATGTGGTATGAAATACTGCTACTA
>JAEOTN010000379.1 GCA_016839865.1 Promethearchaeota archaeon
TAATTTTGTATGTGACATTGTTTGTGAAAATGGAACCCACTCTATTTATTTTTTGTAGTATCGTTGATAGTTAATTAGAAGAAATGAAAAAAAGTAATAATTAGAGACTAATGTATTTCATCCAATTTTTCATCTAGTTCTGGGAATGTCTCCACTGGTTTGGCATCCTTTGGTCGTTTAAACAAATAAATAATACCACCAATTAACGCGAATAAACCCGTAAGAATGAGAACAATTCCTTCAAGACCCCCAATAGCTCCATAAAAAGGAATGATACCACTCAAAAATGCTGATAAAGGAGCATTAATAAGTTCGATTTGGGAGAGTAAGGGCACAACTACAGCTGCACCTGCAGAAATCTTTGCAGCAGTAGTTTTTACAACCTTAGCAGGACAAGGAATAGTTTCAATCAGTTTTCCTTTGTGATACAACTTCACTTTAGCATCTGGAATATCACCTGTTTGTAAAGGTGTAATTAAGAAAGTTGCTGCATCATATTCCTTCTCGGCATTTAACTTCCGGACGGAAGGTACACAAACACATCCAGGAAATTCCGGTACTACTTCCACTATAGGGAGTTCTTTATCAATCTCCAGTGCTTTATCTGTTGCAGCGCGTGCAATCTCATCAATCTTAATTTTGAGTTTCTCATAGATTTTTTCAGACGATAATATCACTGCTAATTTATTGAGAGTCTCAGGATTCATACGTTCCCGATAAAATACAGTAGTTTTCCTGAGTAATTTCTCTGTAGTAATTTCCATTTCACCCGCACCAGCAAGAGCACCAAAGTCTGCATCTTCTTCTTCTTCGAATTCATCTGCCATAGCTTCTCCGAGTACTGCGTCAGATTCGATTATACTTGTTGTAGCTAATGGATCAGTTACTATTGGTCTTGCATGCTCATCAATTTCTTCCTTTGGTAAACCAGTTTTTTCATGAAGTGCATCAATCACTCCTTCCATATCCACAGTTGCATCATCATCCATAGGACTAGGTTCCATATCTGCTGCGAGATCCTTTGACACAGGTCGTTTGAGTTTGGCTCTACCTACACGTGCTTTCTTCTTGCGCTTATCTTTAACGGATACATATTTATCCACTGGTGCTGCTGGAGTTGGAATAGCTTTAGAAGGTGGTGGTGGTGGTGGTGGTGGTGTAGCTTTTGGTTGTGGAGCGGGAGACGGAGGTGGAGGAGCATCTCGGTATATTTCCGGTTTTTCTTTTTTCTTCTCACCAGAAATATCTTCTCGAACTCTACGCACCTCTTCCTCAATCGCATTTTTTAGATCTTGAGGAAGATCTGTAGCTTCTTCTGCTTTCTTAAATTCCAATGGTTGAAGGGGTGAGGGTTTCTCTAATACAACTTCCTCTTCTTTCTTTGCTCCTTTCATTTGTTGCTTAATTTCCATAATGGTTTCGAGTTCTTGTTTTTCTCGCTCTATTTCTTCTGCTTTTACTTTTTTCAGGCTTTCAAGTTCATTGAGGAATTCTGTTTGTAGCTCTTCTTTATCTTTTTCGATACCCCCACCTCCCACAGCAGCACCCGGAGGACTGGGGGGAGGTATTGCAGTGGTATAGGGTTTCTTATCCATTCTTGGTTCTGGTAAAAGATGATTAATATCGCGATCCAGCATTTTCCGAGAAATAGCACCACCCATTGTTGAAGGTGCGGCAAATCTTTGCACACCAAATTCCGAGATCCAATCCTTGCGTATACATTCATCTCCGATCATGGCTATAGCAAAACTGAAACTGGATTTTTGTTTAACTTCCTCAGGACCGAGCTTTCGAATAGTTTCCTTAATTATTGTATCAGATAGGGTCTCAAAAGTTGATTGAATCCCTTCCCCTGTTTTCATTGAAATGCGATAGTAATGACTAATACCATATTTAAACATGAATTGGTCGATATCCATAGAGGGGATCATCACACCATCGGCTTCTACTTCCTTATTCGTGCCCATTAGAATAATTGGAATGAAGCCTGCATTTTGAGCGATTTCGGGCATACGCTCCTTTAGATGCTCGAAGGTCTCGGGTTTTCCTAAATCGAAAACTAAAACAATACCCAAAGACATCTTGAGTATGGTTCTTTTTGCGGAGAACTCTTCCAGATCAATATTTGAAATTGTAAATTGAATTGTAGCCAATTTTGTTCACAACTTGATTCGATTGTATTTCTAGTATGCTATTAGGAATATTTAGATATTTGGCATAAATATCACGGTATTTGCATTTGATGATAGAAAATGAAAAGAATTCCATCACTTTCTGATAATTTTGTGGATTAAAAGTGAATATTTTCGTTTCAAGTAATAGAATTAAAATCATATAATCGTTTTTTCTGTTAACGATAATGGGTTTTCTTGGTTGTATGTTTGAGAATTTGGATAAGGGAATAATATGGGCTTATAGTCGTAGAGTATTTATATAAATGGTTCTAATTGTATTTTCACTAAATTTACATTTTCACTAAATGGAGTTAATTAATTATGGAATTTACAACTGAATTTTTCAAAGAAAAAGAAATTGATTATATTCAATTCCAATTTACCACTATGTTAGGCGAATTGAAAGCTGTGGAAGTTCCCGCAAGAAATTGGGATGAAATGAGTAGAGGAACAGGTGTAGATGGATCTTCATTAGGATTCCTCAAAACAGAACAGAGCGATATGAAAGCAATTCCAGATTATTCTACTTTTTCATTGCTACCATGGGATGAGGGTGTCGGACGATTTATTTGCGACATGCATGCTACTGATGGAAGCCCGCACTCGCTGGACCCAAGATCAATATTGAAAAAAGTGTTAAAAGAAGCAGAAGGTATGGGATATTACTATTCAACACGCCCCGAATTAGAATGGTATTTTATTACCCCTGAATTTGAACCTGCTGATGAAGGAAAGTACATGGATACCGTCCCAAACGACGTTTATCACTACTTGCGACGACGTGCAACTGATCAAATGATGTCTGTCTTTAATAAAGGCGCCCCACACACGATTCACCATGAGTGCGGCCCAGCTCAGCAAGAGATCGAGCTCCAAAAGTGCGAGGCACTTTACCAAGCAGATAATGTCCAAATTAGTAAGGCTATTATCAAGCAGGTAGCAGTTGATGAAGATATTCTTGCGACTTTTATGGCTAAACCTTTCCCAGGTGCTGCAGGATCAGGCTTACACATTCACGAGTATTTGGAAGATAAGGATGGAAATAACATATTTTCCGCTGAAGGTGGAGTGACCGATACGTTACGATGGTGGATTGGGGGTAAACTTAAACATGTCGATGCAATTTGCGCAATTTTAAATCCATCAACTAATTCCTATAAACGATTAGTCCCACACCACGAAGCTCCTGTTCATGCATCGTGGGGATTTGCAAACCGTACTGCGCTGATGAGAGTCCCAGGCTACGAAGCTAAAGCCCATGACGAATATCGTGCTGGAGATGCTTCAATGAATATCTACCTTGGTAAAGCTGTATTACTTGCAGCAGGATTAGAGGGAATTAAGAAGAAAATCGAACCGGGTTGTGAACCCACAACTAAGAATGTAGATAAATTAACTGATAAAGAACGTAAAGATTTAGGAATCAAACCATTGCCTGGATCTTTGGAGGAAGCAATAAATGCATTTGAATCCAGTTCCTTCATGAAGAATTTACTTGGTAAGGAGTTCGTAGAACTTTATGTTGAGCTCAAGCGAGAAGAACTAAAAGAACACGCTGATGCAGTTGAATTCGGCGAAGAATTAGAGTGGGAACGCGAAAAATATATCTTCTGTTAAAAAAAAATCCCATTTCCTTATTTATTTTATAGTTCCTTCAATTTTATCTCATCTGATAAGTTATATATACTCAAAGAATCAACAACCTTTCAAGTGAGAGGAATATGAGGAATCGTGCACTTATAAAGAGTTATGTAGTGATTTTTGTTGTATTGATCACAGTAAATGTTTTTTTCATATGGAACAACCATCAGTCAACGATAGAGGAAAATTTTTCAGTTAGTTCAATGTTTCAGAGCCCACTGCCAAATCCGTCATCCACAACAGGTATAACTCTTGATATCAGCAACAAGACACACGTTGAAAACTTCACAGATAACTTTATGGAAGATATTTTTGATGAAGTACCAATTGTTGGAGTTACCGTATCAGTGGTGGCTAATAATACAGGATTCTTCATGAAAGGGTATGGACATGCAGACATCGAAAGCAACTCAACAGTTCTAGCAAATCAATCCATGTTTGAAGTTGCTTCAATATCAAAATTGTTTACATGGACTAGCCTAATGCAACTCTGGGAGGATGGATTATTAAATTTAGACGAAGATATTAACACATATTTGGTAGATTTTCAAATACCTAACACATTTCCGGGTAAACCAATCACAGTCCAACACTTAATGGATCATACCTCAGGATTGGATCACCCATTTAGTTATCATCATACTTCACCAGCTCTAGTTGATTTAGCTAAAGATGGATTACCAAAGCGAATTCGTCCACCAGGAGAATATAGCGTATACTCCACATATGAGGCAATCCTTGCGGGATATGTTGTGCAATGTGTTTCGGGGACCCCTTTTGAGGAGTATGTTGATCAAAATATCTTTGAACCTCTTGGTATGAATCATAGCAGTTTTATTTCATCCTTAGATCCAGAATTTCAACCTCACCGAGTCACTGGGTATGAAATAATTGAAAATAGCACTGGTGGAAACGAATTTATTCCCCACCAAATCCATTATGAGAGAATCAACCCTGGAGGAGGATTGTCATCAACGGCTGAAGATTTAGCCATATTCATGAGTGCGATTCTTCAAAATGGAACCTATAATGAAGTGTCTATATTAGAGAATGATACAGTTCAAACTATGCTGAGTATCTCTTACACAGAACATCCACTTGCACAAGGATGGGCTCATGGTTGGACAGAAATGACTGTAAATGGGCGTCAATTCTTTGGACATGGTGGGATTTCTTATTGGATGAGATCCCATTTTTATATTTGTCCGGAGGAGGATTTTGGGATTTTTATTTCCCTCAATACCCCTAATGGATTTATTGTGACATGGGATTATATGATAAGTTTTTTCGATGCGTTTTTCCCTGATAGTACAACACCTGATCCTACTGCTGAACCATATCCCAATTATCA
>JAEOTN010000380.1 GCA_016839865.1 Promethearchaeota archaeon
AATGAATCTGGAAATTCAGGAATATCTATTTCCTAAAGAATTTTTGCACTCAATAGATAGTAATGAGCTTATTGCAAAACCAGAAATTCATATATCAGTGAATGGAGACTGTATTCACACCTATCTGAGAAGAAAAAATTCTGATATGTTATTATTTTCGCAAAAATGGAAGAAAATGGTTGATAAACCTCCACGAAAAAAGTCTCGACGACGAGAAAATCTTGCACATCAAAAGGATCAAGGCTATTTTGAAGAGAAATTGAACATACTTTCGTTTTTGGAAGAAAAGGGTTGGGATTGGTTGTACCCATGGATAATACAATCTCAAAATCTCACTAGTGCGAATTTTGCCAGATTATTTGGTCTTAACTCATTGTTTCATCAATGGTTTAAGAATATACCAAAAAGGGTATCAAAGAAAGCATATTCAGAATGGTGTATTCATTTCGAGGAAATTTATCATGATTCCCAATTGAAAAGCGATCTGTATTGGGCTCAATATTATATCGCATTAGTGTGCGAACTGTTGATAGAGGTTTTAGACACTAACTTGGATTTTGAAGAAATGGGAATTAGGGAGTTCTTTCCGACATTTTCACGACTAATTAATAGATATTTTAGTGAAATTGATTGTGAGAACACTAAGTTATTAAAAATTCTGCTTAAAAAGACGATACGCAGTATTTTTCAATCTTATTCACCGAAACGGATAGAAGATGTCTTGAATCTTTTTTATCAAGAATTGGTTAGTTTTTCTCGAAGACATACACTTGGGGAATTTTATACTAATGTTGAATTATCCAAGGAAATGGTAAATGAGGTATATAGAAAGGGAGATTCAGTCTTGGATCCATGCTGTGGTTCAGGAACGTTTCTTCTTGAAGTTTTAGATACAATTAAAGAGAATCCAACAAATATAGATATCCGGTCTCTCTATGGGATAGACATCAATCCATTCTCAATTCTCATTACTAAACTCAATGTAATCCTTGCATTTTTCGTTCTAAAAAATTCCTCTGGTATGCACCATGAGGATTGGTTGCAAAATTTGCAAATTCTCTTATCTCAAATAACCCAAGATGATTTCCTGTTTGGTAATTTGCCGAAAAAATTCGATTTAATCATCGGGAATCCCCCTTGGATTGTTATTAACAGTATAAATTCCGAATCCTATAAAGAAAAATTGAAAAAAAAAGCAAGAGAATTACGAATTTCTACAGATACTCAAAACATTAGTAATTTAGAGATATCCTCATTGTTTATAGAAAAAATAACTCGTTTCCATATGAAAAATGGAAGTAATTTATTTCTAGTAGTTAGTGCGGGATTGCTCAATGGATCACAAAATGAACGTGTAAGGCTATTCTCCAACTTATGTAAAATTCAAATGTGGATGTTTGAAAGAGATATTTTTAACGTCCATAATATCTGTATACTAGCAAGCTTTGGAGATGAACCAATTCAAGATAAATACAGAATACAAATTAAAAAGAAAGGTGTGGATATAAATTCAAAATCGTTTCATACCACATCTACCCATACATATGTTCCAGTTTATTTTGTCCAAGGAGATGATTTCTATAAGTTAAGTGACATGCATGATATCACTACATCTAATTGGGGTGTTGGAAGATACATTTTGGAAAAAAGTAGAACTTTACCTGTTAAAAAAAGCATTTATCATGATAATTTTAGGCAAGGAGCATGTATTGGTCCCAGAAATTTATTATTTATATCTCTTGCACCAACTACCAAGATTCAAAAAATCCAAACAATATTTCCCGATCCCTTGCAAAAATCAAAGAAATATGGAGGATGGGATTTTAAGGCATATAATTCGGCAGTAACGGAGAAAAAGTATATACATGATGTAGTAAAAAGCACTGAACTAATCCCTTTTACCATATTACGGTTTACATATGCGTTTTTACCTCTAAGAAATGACTTCTCGAACGCGACTTTTTTACAAACCCGAAAAAAAGGATTAACCAACCAAGATTTGAATGAATTATTTGGGGAGGATAATCATGCAAAGAAACATTACTCATATCTACATACCAAATACTCAAAATCCATTAAACCTGGAGGAGCAATCTCCGATCTATTTGTAAATATGAACTACAATAATAAATTACTACGAAATAGTCAACAGGAATGCAAAAAAGTAGTGTATAACGGTATAGGAAGCAGAGTAAAAGCCGCTTTTGTCCAAGAATACACTATTGTTGACAGTTCTTTGT
This sequence comes from Promethearchaeota archaeon, assembly GCA_016839865.1. The sequence goes on from JAEOTN010000380.1 coordinate 2,241, forward strand.
ATTATTTTATTCCAAAAACGGTTGTAGAAGCGTATTATTTAATTGGAGTGTTGAATTCTCAGTTAATTACAGATTTTACCAGATCTATGGGTAGTACGGGTGCAGGAGGTTCACTACGAAATATCCACAAAAATCCGTTGAAATGCAACATTTTGGAGTATCGAGGTACTCCTAAACAAAAATTAGTAGCAAAACTAGCCAAAAGTATGGAGACTTATGTAATTGAGTTTTGTGTTGAAATTATTTATGCGTTGGTTCAACAAACCTTAAATAAAAGATTATGTCTTAGTTGTGGCTTATTTTTCAATCCGAATTCATCTCATTCATGTAAAGATACAAAAGAACTTCATGAATATGAAAAAATACTCCAAACATTTACCCGAGAAGAAAAGGCAGAGTTGATGAAAAGAAACATTATACTCAAAATACTGACTCATGAAAGTGTTGATCTACCTCCAAACTTAATATTAAAATGCAAAATTCTCTTGGATTTAGTCATAAAACCCAAAACATTACAAAAGCGGTTAGTAAAAGAAGATCTATATAAGAAAAAGATGAATGTTCTGGAAGTGGCTGTTAAAGCGTTATGGAAATGATTATTTACGAATAATTACACCGTAAATATGCATTCCGGTTTGTATCGCATTATCAATTTTGTGAAATAGGTGTGTCTGTTTATCAAATCGTACTTCACCTTTTTTATTCAGAGTTATTGATGCGATAAACTCATCATTCGCATAAACATCTACATATTGGTTAGCATGATTTGCACTCGATCTTAGGATTATTGATTTTTTCCCATAGATGATGTAGAATTTAAGAACATCGTGTTCATCTGCACCTATTTTGGATACAAGGTCTTTTTTTCGAAATTTAGATAATCCATATTCTCCATCATCGTCCCGTCCAGCAAAGGACGAATCAGAATCATCGAAAATATTCATGTCATTTTTCCATGTTGAGGATTTTTTATGTGAATAGGCATTCTTCTTGTTAGGATATTTCTTGCTTTTACCTGAGGAATAACTATTGGATCTTGTGGAGCGTTTAGTTACTGGAATAACTACAATATTTGATCCAAATTCATAGATTTCGTATAATACCTTATTCGATTGATAATCAGAAACTTCAACAACAGGTCGAGATAAATCAGCATCTCGCATTCCATAAGGAGTTTTTACAGTCATTTCGAGTTTCAATATCTCATGAATTGCACCATTTCGGACTAATACAACAGTGTCTATAATCGAGGGAATTAAACCTAATTCAACCCTACGAATAAAACGTTGAATCGCATCCAATGCGGAAGATGCGTGAACGACTCCGATCATACCTACCCCTGCAAGTCGCATATCAGCAAAGATTTGGAAATCATCAGATGTGCGAATTTCATCAAAGATTGTATAATCAGGACGAACTAAGAGTAAAATATCTGAGGTTTTTTCAAAATCATCCTCTAATTCAGTATATTGCGTGATTTCTGGCGGAACTTGAAGGTCTCTGACACTCTCCAGTGTCTTAATTACCTTCTTTTTCTCTAAGTAAAATTGAGCTAGAGCTGAGATAAATGTTGATTTTCCCGCTCCAGGTCTTCCCGACACCAATATTCCCTCTGCATTTGCTAATCGATCTAAAAGTCTATCATTTAGTGAATAATCATCCATTGTCAATTTTACTAGTGGTTTGACTGCGGTGATTTCATGAATGTTTGCAAAGGGTGGTCGACACATGACAATCCGATAATTTCGTAATTGCACTACTGTAACTCCCTTTAATTCTTTTTCAATGAAACTTTTTGGATCCGATCTTGCGTCTTTGATGATATTTGACTCTAATTCGACAATTTCCTTACGAGTTAAGATTTTATCACCGATTTTTTGTAGCTTAAAACTTCCGGGTTTCCCTTTCTTAGCATAGGGGTGTGATCCGGCTTGAAGATGCACTGACATTGTTTTATCATCAAAATATCGATCTAGAGACTTTTCAAAGGGAATTGCAATATCTTTTTGAGGTAAGTACAATGCCGGAATCTGTTCGATAAGAGCAAAATTATATTGGATTTTATCTCCACTCAAGAGAGTTGCACCTGTTTCAGATGCATGCTGTCTGATAATTGCATCTAACTCTCCACCTGAATTTAGTTTAATTTGTTCCAATGTAGGTCTGGTACCATAAGTGATTGCATTTATCGGAAATTCTTGCTCTGATAGCTCAGAAATTCGAGAATTGAGTTGCTTTAACAGTTTTACACCAAATCCACCTAGAGATTTGTCTTGATTTGCTTGATTTTCTAGTTCGGCAAGAACTACATGTGAATATACAAATTCAATTGGTGATCCTCTTTCCGTTTCTAGTAAATCATACAATTGGTCCGTACCAAGCAATTCGAGCAATTGTCCACTCAAAATCACAGAAGTATCAGGTAAAAACCTATGTTTTTCTGATTTAATTGTTGTCTTACTCATTATTCTTTTATCCACCATGATAAGTATAGAAATTCAACTGGAAATTTATTCGGAAGAATCTTCCAGTGTTTTTATTTTCGTTTCTCTATTCCAGATCTCTTCAAACGTGGTAATAGGAGAGAATTTGATCTGTTCCAATTCATAAAATGTGGAATCCCCTAATTTATCAAATATCGCAAGTATGAGTTTTTTACGGTCACCCAATACTTGGTTCACTAAATTCTCCAATTTTCCAAGAACTACGGGAACACCATCTTTGATGATGAAAAATACGAATTTTGCTGAATCTTTTGCAAACCGTGCACCCCTTTGAAACACTCGAAATTCTGCAGCACCCCCATATCCAATACGGATAATATAACCACGATGTCGAATATCTCTATACACAATGAATTTTTGCCATATTTCCGCATCTTCTGCCATAGCTTTTTCTAATAATCCGTCAAATGTAATGGGGGTATTTGTGGATTCTAGAGAAACCTGTAATTTCTCCCGTTCGATTAAATATAATGCTTCTAACGGATGTAGTAAGATATAAGCAGGGCGCTTATCCACTGTAGCAATATTATCTTTGATTTTAAATTCCCCATTTGAATCTTCCACTACTAAATTGAACGAATCTAGTAATGGCTGTTTTTTTTCAGTGTACAAACTTCCATAATATGATTTTTCATAGAATCGTCTGGAGAGGTCTGTAAAATCTACCCAAATTCCTGCTTGAGGATCAAATGTACCTAGAAGGTCTCCGTCGATGGGGGAAATATTCTCATTTTGCATGTAAAAATCAGCATAAAACTTTCATAATAAAAAAGGTGATACATGCTGGTAAAGCTGGGAATAGGAATAAAGTTTTTCATTCATGGAAATTTAAAGGATATTCGTAGATGATCCCAACAGAGTTTACAGTTGCCTTGGAACAATTAATACACTCAACAAACCGAGTTTTATTTCTTGGAATCGGAGAAAATCGGATGAGTGATGATGGATTCGGTCAGTATGTATCATTCCATTTAAGACAGCTGGTAAAAAAGATGAAAATTCCAAAAAAAGTAAAAATCATTAATGGGAAAACTGATTATGTAGAACGAAAGAATGAAATTTTTGAATTTCGGCCAGATATTCTACTCCTTCTTGATACTTGTCAACCTAATAATAGTTTACAAGTCACACCTGGAATATTGCAATTACATGATGAATCTGATTTTATAAACTGGTTGCCATTATCCTCACATGTATTACCAATTCCGGTATTTATCAGTGAGTTGAAATTTTCTCTTCCAAACCTGAAATCCGCCTTGATTGGAATAGTACCTGTATCAACCGATTACACTGAAGAAGTTTTGCAATACAAACCTGATATTTATTCATTAGATGATTACGAATCTGATCCTGATTTACCATTTTATGAATTTAATTTAACACCTAAAATCCAAAAGATTGCAGACCAATTAGTTGATTATTTACTGGAAATCCTCAAAAATTAGTTTTAAGTTAAAAATAATACACCTAAATTTATTCATGTCATATATTATTCATTGATGGATTTTCCGAAACTGTTAAGTGAAACAAAAAACATCTCAGAGATTTTTGATATAGTTAAAAAAGCAGTGTATGATACAAAGAAACGTCGACGTTCTGGAATAATGCTGGGTTTGGCGGATTTAGGAGAAGGGGGACACCGATGGATCGGAGGATATCATATAATTACTTCAAATGCTATTGTGATGAATTCCCGTCCGATTGAGCATATCAAGAAGCACAATCCTGAACTTCTGAAAGCATATGAGTTCGTCATTCTCCTACACGAGTATAATCATACTTTAGGAATTATCAATGAACAGCAATGTAGAGAGATAACCCATGATATCTGCTTAGAGTTATTTGGGTTCAATCATCTGGTACCTAAAATGTCCAAAGATATGAGTCAATTTCTACCTTATATTCAAACGGTTGAATATGGATGGACTCCTCCTCAAGATCCTGCAATCTATTATGTTCGGGGCTTTGACCAATCCAGTGCATCGTACATTGTTTAAGAACTTAGAATTTTCGAAGATACGGTTTTAAGACGTTTACAAATAAGTGTGCATTCGTCGTTAATTGGGTGTTAGACCAATCTATGGGACTATGGTATAATCCGAAAATAAAACAATCATGGTTATTACCTTTTTCTTTCTTCCAAGAAGGAATATACCCATATACTGAGAATCCTAAATCCATAATTAATTGTTGATGATCTGTATTTGTTGCAGGAAGATACATTTCGAAATATTCTAATTTTTCGCGTTGGAAGACATCTTTTAGCGCTAATAAAAGAGTAGCTAATTCCATTTGAGAATTTGAAGGAATTAATTCGAACATAGTGTGTTCCCCACTGGCAATAGAATCATTCAAGATAAATGATAGTTTAGATCCTGCGGGTGTCTGGATTTGTACCAGATGAGTGTTGTATTTTTGGGGGATTTTTTCGATAAAGCAGCGATTTGCAATTTCTGTTGCTTTTGCTACAAACGGCAATGTTAAACTGAATGAAGAGGATTTCATATTTCCATTAGGAAGATTATAATATTTGGAGATATGATTATAGAGAGGTTGAAATGCAGGTAAGATCTCAGGATGGAAATTTCTAAGTTTATGCAAACGATCTTGCGTGTAAGCTACTTCTAGGACGTCTGACTCACGTACTGAATCACCGTTAAATATATCTTTGTTGGGTAGGAATGCACATGGGCGACTTCCTGTCTCTTCCATCCATAATTGACCAATCGAGTGTTCTGTCCGAGTTTCTCCAAACCATAACTCAGTTTTTGTGGAGTACTGCTTATACCCTTGATAAACAGTTTCGATAAATCGATTTTTCAAGTGGAGTTTATTTCGGTGTTCTGGACGAACCATTAATCCTCGAAGGTATCCTTTACGTTCCTTCTCATCAATCCCAATAAGCATAAATCCGCCAATTGTAGAACCATCCTCAGTATCATATATTCCAATAAATCCAGATTCTCTATTCTTTGCAAATTTACTGACATATTCAACGTCTAACATATCCTTATATGGGTAATATCCATTGTAGACGTTATAATTTACAGAAATGATTTGATATACATCATCTTCTTGTGCGTACCGAATCGGAGATTTAAGTTTAAAGACATTTTTCGTAACAGGAGATTCCTTTTGTGAAATGAAATCTTCGATGCCTAATGGCAGTTGTTTCCGTTTCAACAGTTTGAGGAGCTCACTCTCTCTACTAGGTATATCAGTACGCTGAGGACTCTGCATTTTAATACCCTTTGGAATTATTGATAGATTTCCTGTATTAAAGCCCCCACTTTTAATACATTTGATCCTACAACAATCCTCTTGGTACCTTTTCTGTCAAACTTTATAAATATATCGACGAGTCATAACATGTAGATGGTACATAGAGATTATTCGGACGAAATTCGCACTCAAAACAAGTTTTGTATTGCAGAAAAGTAGAGTTTCCATCGAGTGGATTAAATTTTGGTACAATATTTCCACCTAAACTTGTGGTTATCCTTATAGGGTAAACTAATACGAATTCTAACAAAATTTTTAGAAGATTTACAAATTTCGAATAAATATCATTCCTAAATCGCTGCAAAACTCAACAATACCTAAACAACTATTAAAGTAAGGTTAGAAATTTCAACTATAAATTGATAAACAAAAACAAAATAAAATGAACAAAAGGAAAGTTTAATTTTCGTCATATAAATGACATGACACTCGCCGAGTTTCAGACAATTGTCTCATTTTTGGAAAATCTAGTTCGCATGGCATATCATCAGTTTTTGAAAAGCATCGCGGATTGAATGGACAACCCGATGGAGGGTTCGCTGGAGATGGTACTTCACCTTTGAGAATTATTTGTTGCTGTTTCTCTTCTTCATTAACTGCTGGTCGGGCAGACAATAACGCCTGCGTGTACGGATGTTTGGGGTTATAGAAAATGTCAGCAATTTCACCCTCTTCAACAATATGTCCAAGATACATAACGGAGACTTTGGCACCGACGTGATGAATTACCGATAGATCATGGGTAATAAATAGATATGCTAACTCAAACTCTTTTTGAAGATCTTCTAATAAGTTAAGAATCTGACTTTGGACACTTACATCTAATGCAGATGTTGGTTCATCCAATACAATGATATCTGGATTACATGCTAATGCACGAGCAATAACAATTCTCTGTTTTTGACCTCCAGAAAACTCATGGGGATAGCGATCTAAATGCTCTCGTTTTAAAGATACTTGTTCTAGTAAATTTAAGACTTCTCTACGTATCTCGAGTCTTTTATTCATACCCATTAAGTTACGTAAGGGTTCACCAATAATATCAACAATTTTCATTCGTGGATTCAGTGACGCATCAGGATCTTGAAACACCATTTGTATTTTTTGACGATCTTTTTGACTAAGACCTTCGTCAATACGAGAATTTCGGTAGAATATTTGACCAGATTTAATAGGTACTAATCCAAGTACACCTTTTCCGATAGTAGTTTTACCACAACCACTTTCTCCTACTAATCCAAGAGTTTCTCCAGGCATTATTTTTATAGATACATTTTGAACTGCTTTGATTTCACCAATTTGTCTTTGGAATATTCCTCCAAAAATTGGATAGCTTATACTAACTTTATCCAATGAGATAACTGGATCTTGGATTTTTCGCTCTTTAGTTGGAGGCAAAGCCCCAGTTTGACTATAAGTTTCTTCTGTCATTTATATCACATTCTCCTTGTATTCTTCACCTAATTTATCAAAATACCCGGATTCATATTTCGATCGGTCTTTTTCATATATCCAGCATGCTACAGAATTTCCATTGTCCTGTTCCATCAAATGAGGTCTTATTGTTCTGCATATTTCCATTGAATGTTCACATCTCGGATGGAATCTACATCCAGGAAGTGGAAATATCAAATTAGGCACCATACCAGGAATAATAGATAATTTCTTATGACGATCTTCAGGTTTTACCCGAGGAATAGCTCCTAAAAGCCCATGAGTGTAAGGATGCATGGGTTTCTCGAACAGCTCATGTTTTTCTCCATATTCTACAATATTTCCTGCATACATAACTGCAACCTTGTCGCACAACTCATATATCACACCAAGGTTGTGAGTTATAAACAGAACAGAATTGTGAAGACGCTTTTTAAGATCACGAATTAATTCTAAAATTTGAGCTTGAATTGTTACATCTAATGCCGTTGTTGGTTCATCACAGATCAACAGTTTCGATTGGCAAGCCAAACCCATGGAGATCATTATTCGTTGTCGCATCCCACCAGAAAGCTCATGAGGATATCGATCAAGCATTTTTCGACTATCTGCAATTCCAACAGATTTGATAATTTTTGCAGATTCTTCCAAAGCTATATCCATTAGCTTAATACGTCTGCGGACTAATAGTTTTAATTCAACTATTTCATCGTCAATATCTCTTCGGTACTCGAGTAATGGACTTAATTGATTTGATAATTCATCTTTACGTTGCTTATTGATTCGGACTGAATCTACCTGCTGTTGAAGATGATCTATTTGATCTTGTATTTTTGGAGGGAGAGATAGCATATCTAGGTCTCTAAGATCTTCAAATTCTGTCCTTAAATCCCACTTCAGAGAATCAAAATCACGATAAAGTTTAGTTTGTTGTCGTTTGAGTTCTTCCATAACATAATTCAGTTCTTGGAATCTCTCTTCATCAACATTCATTCTTATCTTCTTTAGCCCGTTTGAGTCTTCGAATTCATGATATTTTTCATAGAAATCACGGGAAACTGATTCATGTTCCACTCGTAAAGTCCTATATTGACTCCTAGCTTTAGATTTCTTGATTTTCAGCTGTCTGTATCCTTCATCTTCGCGGATTTTCTGAATTTTCTCCATGATATATTCTCGATTATTTTCCACAGCAACGATATCATTAAATTCTTGTTTTAGTGCAGTTACCTGTTCAATAATCTTAAGATCCTGAAGTTCTTTTGACATAGCAGTAGCGATTTGCTGGAATTGTGTTTCATCAGTTATTTGATTTAATTCATTAAACTTATTGACAAAATATTCAATTTTGGCATCTTCAAAGTGCAATACCTTCATATATCGAATGGGTAAATCAATCTGCATTTCTCTTTGATTTTTCAAAATTTCTAGTTCATTTATAACTTTAGTACGCTTCATTTCTTCTTTCGTAGCGACATTTGCAACTTTATCAAATTGAGCCATCTCTTTCCAAAATTGATTTAGACCATCACG